>CAZNRJ010000072.1:0-12959 GCA_964574945.1 uncultured Ohtaekwangia sp.
CTACGCAAAAGCCAAAGCAGGTTATCGACCGGATTAATTATTTTTACGAGCACGAGAATTCAAACATTCACCGCGCAGCTCACGAACTTGCCGCACGTGCTACCGATGCGTATGAAGCAGCCCGTAAAAAAGTGCAGCGCTTTTTAAATGCAGCATCCGACAATGAAATTGTTTTTGTTCGCGGTACCACCGAAGCCATTAATTTAGTAGCCAGTGCATGGGGCGAACAAAACTTGAATGCAGGCGATGAAGTAATTGTAAGTCATTTGGAGCACCACGCCAACATTGTGCCCTGGCAGTTGCTGGCTAAAAAGAAGGGCTTTCTGATTAAGGTTATTCCGGTGGATGATGATGGCCAGGTAATTTTATCTGAATATGGAAAGCTATTGAATGCTAAAACGAAGTTAGTCTCCTTCACCCAGGTTTCGAATGCGTTAGGCACAATTACACCTGCGAAAGAAATTGTAACTATGGCGCATGCTGCAGGGGCACGGGTATTGGTGGATGGCGCACAGTCGGTTTCGCACATGCGCACGGATGTTCAATTTTTAGATGCCGATTTTTTTGTCTTCTCGGGACATAAAGTTTTTGGACCAACCGGTATTGGTGTACTCTATGGGAAGGAAGCGCTGCTAAACCAGATGCAACCTTACCAGGGTGGCGGCAACATGATTAAAGATGTAACGTTTGAACATACCGAATTTCACAAAGCACCCGGTCGTTTTGAAGCAGGCACAGGTAACATTGCTGATGCGGTGGGTCTTGGCGCTGCCATTGATTATGTGACCGCCATTGGAATGGATCTTATTGGCCAGTATGAACATGCCTTGCTTCAGTATGGAACGGCCGCTCTTAAAACAGTTCCCGGTCTTCGCCTGATTGGCACCGCACATGAAAAGGCAAGTGTGATGTCTTTCACCCTGAAGGGATATTCAAATGATGAAGTGGGCCGGGCATTAAACCAGGAAGGTATAGCCGTGCGCACCGGCCATCATTGTGCGCAGCCCATCTTGCGCAGGTTTGGCCTGGAAAGCACGGTGCGTCCTTCACTTGCATTTTATAATACCTGTGCCGATGTTGACCGATTGGTAGCCGTTTTACACCGGCTTGCTGCAGCAAAAAGCAAAGGGAGCAGCAATGCCACAACAGGTAACTAAACTATTATAACGATTCTGTACTACTGAATTTTCCAGATCGACCTTTCAAACGCATTTTGTATAAAAGTCTCTCACAATAAATATCCCGGTTTCTTAAAAATTCGTTGCAGGAGAAAGTACATAGGTAATCCAATAATAAAAAGGATAAATCCGATCAATGCCGTCTGTGGTTCAAAGTACATTACGCTGATATTAACCAGCGCATAGCCAATGATGAATATAATTGTCATCCACGGGTAGAGTTTCATTTTATAAATCTCAGTTTCTTCACCGGATTGTTTTGCTCTTCTTCGCAGCACAAACACGGCTGCACAAGCTGCAATTAGTCCGATGCTGTCAAAGAACATTACGTAGTTCAGGATTTGTTGTAACGAGCCCAGCGCGAATAAAAACACAATAATGATAGCCACGTAAGCCGTGAGTGCAATTTCCTGGGTTTGTGTTTTTGGATTTACTTTTTTGAAGACAGCGGGCAGTACATTTTCTTCGGCCATTGCATAGTATACCCGTGGGTTGGAAAGCAGCGAAGCATTTACATAGGCCAACACGGCTAAAAACATAATCACAGAAATCACCCTTGAGGTAGCTTCTCCAAAAACAATGCCCGTCATTTCAGCGGCAAGGGCAGGGGAATTTTTCAATCCTTCAAATCCTAAAACCTGCACGTACGAAAAGTTAACGAGCAGGTACAACACCAGCACAATGGCCATCCCGATAAAAATAGAACGCGGCATCGTTCGGTTGGCATGGGGCACATCGCCACCAAAGTTCATGGTTTGATGGTAGCCTCCATAAGTAAAAAAGATGGGAACGAAACATAACCAAAAAGATTTCAGCGAATCTTCGGTAGTAAGTTGATTTACCAACATGGACTGCGGTGGTGTGGGATTGAAAAACACCATGCTGATCAGTAAAACAATGACTCCTATTTTAATAATCATTAATACGTTCAATGTTCGCGCACCCATTTTAATTCCTAACAAATTGAGGCCGAATAATAGCAGAACCGCTGCGATGGTTGTGATGCGCGTGCCCGTTTCCCGATCTAAATTCGGGAATAACAGCGGGCTGATGTAATCCGAACCGATGATGGCTACCGAAGCGCTGGAGCCTGCGTTTGCAATCACCGAAATCCAGTTTACCATAAAGGCAAAGGCCGGATGATAACAATGTGAGAATATTTTATAGAAGCCGCCCGCTTTGGGATAGCGCGAACCAACTTCGGCTAAGGTAAGCGCGCCAAACAAGCTGATGACGGCTCCGGCAATCCATGCCATAAAAAAGATGGAGGGCACAACTGCCTTTTGTGCAACCTCTGCCGGAGTGCGAAAGATACCCGTGCCAATCACCACACTCACCACAATCATGGTAAGGTCGAAGGTGTTGAGCTTCGGCTTGATCGGCATGTGCTAACGGGTTAATAACCCGGCATCAATAACAAATTGTGAACCGGTTACAAATCTTGCTTTATCCGAAACCAAGTAAAGCACTGCGTTGGCTACATCTTCGGCTTCAATCCACGGCACAGGTAAAAGATTTCCCGCTGAGGCCACTGCAATTTCTTCGGTCGTTTTTCCTTCCAGCGCAGCCAATCCATCATTCATGGGTGTGTTTACTCCTGTCGGATGGATAGAGTTCACGCGAATATTGTGCGGAGCTAATTCAATGGCCCACGATTTTGTTAATCCCGTAAGGCCCCATTTGGAGGCGGCATAATGACTGAGTCTATTCATTCCGCGCAAGCCGGCAATAGAAGAGTTGTTGATTATGTTTCCGGATTTTTGGGCAATCATGTGAGGAATAACATGCCGTGCCGTAAGCCAGGCGCCTTTTAAATTGATATCGATCATCGAGTCCCAGGCATCTTCAGTTAGCTCGTGCGCTAAGCCGTAGGCGCAAATGCCGGCATTGTTGAAGAGAATATCGATGCGCTTGAATTGGGCCACTGTTTCGTTCACGGCTTTTTTTACATCGGCATCGATGCGCACATCGCCTTGAAAGGTTAAAATTTTAACACCTGATTTTTCTGTTTCAGCTTGTAGCGAAGCCAAGTCATCGGCTGAACCAAGTTTATAACCCGGGTAGGCGAGGGGTTTTGCTACATCAAAGGCGGCAATGTGTACACCTTCTTTTGCCAGGGCCAATGCCGTGGCACGCCCCTGGCCGTGTGCCGCTCCGGTAATGAAAGCAACTTTATCCTTAAGTGACATAATGAAGTTTTCTCGAATATTGAACATGAATTTAAAACATAGGATGAGGATTGGCCGACTTTTCCGGAACCGCCTGGATAACATCCCAGTGTTCGGCAATCTTGTTATTCTCAATCCGGAAGATGTCAATGACCGATGAAACTTTTCCCCCTATTGTTGCCCGGGTATGGATATAAACAAGATCTCCCTCTGCGGATAAATGACGGATGTCAATCTTTTCTTTCGGAGCACCTTTAAACCATTGGGCCGCAGCTTGCTTGAGCACATCCCTGCCATCCGGAAGAATAGGGTTATGCTGGATGTAGGTTTCTGCAATGTACTTGTCAATGGCCTCTACATTTTTGTCCCCGAATAGTTCCTGGTACATGTCAGCTACAAGTTTCTTATTGGCTTCCAATTGGTTCTTTGAATCGTTAAGGGCACTTAATTCACGTTGAAGGGAATCAATGGTGGCCTTAGCATGTAACCCAGGTTCATTCTTACTGCAGGAAAATAACAGAAGTGACAAACCAAACACGATCAACATAAAAATGATTTTGTTTTTCATAGCATATCGAATTTTAATTGAATTTTTGATTATTAGAGAATCGCCCGAAAAACCCGGCATTCCTTAGAACTATATGCGCTCATGATTCAGGGTAGTTTTGTTGGATTGAAAAGGGAAAAGATATTCATCAATCTCAGTATGAATAACATTGTTAAAGATATTCGTGGCAATCATAATTCCCGCGAAAGCAGTAAGCACTACAATTTCTTTGTCAGAATATTTTTTTCGGATCGGCTTGAAAATTTCATCGGGTACAAAACCTTTGTGTTGTGCGATGGTCGCTCCAAAGGTAAGCAGTTGCTGTTCTTCTTCCGTCAAAGCTAAGTTCTCGGGGCTTTCGCCCGATTCAATAATAATTTTACGAAAGAAAGTGCTACACAACGGACAATCGGCTGCTTCGGAAATAGCCCAGGCAAAAAGCGGTGATAACCGGATGCCGAGAATTCTTTTAACATCCTCATAGAGCGGATACCACTGCATATAAGTTTGAAATGCATTGTACGAATGACCCAGTGTGGCTTTCATGTTGGTAATGCGTCCGTTGTAAATTGCTTTATGTTGGTGGTAAGCGATTTTAACTTCGGTAGTGGTGTTTTCTTCGGGTAGGGGTAAAATGCGCGGCATAGTATCAGGCAATTGAAAGATTGGAATTAATTTTTTGTTTACGGAATAGAATGAATAGTAAGGTACTGATTCCCATCAGGTAAGGATAGTAGAGGTACCTCATAATTTCGAACGCAGTTACCTGGTTTGCTGAGATTGCAATGGCGGCCAATAGCTGTGCTCCATAGGGTAGAAGACCTTGAACAAAACACGAAGTGGTATCTAAGATACTGGCGCTTCTTCGTGGATCAATGTTATTTTTATCAGCAATGGTTTTGGCCAACGGCCCCACAATCAGAATGGTGATCGTATTATTAGCCAGTGCTGCGTTGACTAACGCTGTTAAAGAGGCAATGCCCAACTCACCACCCCGGGCACTTTTTATTTTGCGTGAAACATGGTATAAAATATAATCGATGCCACCATAGTAACGGATCAATCCTACAATGCCTCCGATCAGAATACAAATAATACTTAACTCAAACATGGAAGCCATTCCGGTGTTGAGCGCCCCCAGACCAGACCAGAATTCAAGATCATAATAAAGACCTATCAGGAGGGTAAGAACAATTCCGGAAATCAATACCCAGATTACATTCATACCCAGCAGAGCTGCAACGAAAATGAAAATGTAGGGAAGAATTTTGATTACGGAATAATCATAGCCGGCATTGGCAACGGGCAATGAGAAATTGTTACTGACAGCGTAAAGACCAAACGTGATAACTGCAGCCGGCAGCACGATCAGAAAATTAAGTTTAAACTTATCGCGCATTTCTACGCCCTGTGTGCGGGTGGCAGCAATGGTAGTATCCGATATCATGGAAAGGTTATCACCAAACATGGCTCCTCCCACTACAGCGGCAAGGTTAATCGCTAAGCTGCCGGATAGGGTTTCATTGAGACCAACGGCAATCGGGGCGAGCGCCACCACCGTGCCCACCGAGGTGCCCAATGATAATGAAATAAAACAGGCGATTAGAAATAAACCGGCTATTAATAAACCGGGTGATAAATAAGAGAGCGCAAAGTTGATGGTTGATTGCACGGCACCAATTGTTTTACTCAATTCCGCGAAAGCGCCTGCCAGTAAAAAAATAAGGATCATGAGCATGATGCCAGGATCTCCGGCACCTTTCGAAAATTCTTCCGTCTTGTGAGCGAATGAAAGTTTAGGATATTGAAAAAACCCTATAATAGCGGAAAATAAAAACGCCACCAGTATGGGCATTTTATAAAAATCGTTTAGCACCAGGGATGTGACTAGGTAAACGATTAGAAATGTTATTAGCGGGAGTAATGCCCAAAAGCGGCCTGTTTCTTTCATCAGTAATTTTAAAGGGAAATCGTATTAGCCGGTAATTTCAGTGAGAGCAATAGAATATCGGTTTTTTCATCGATAATAAAGTTATAGAAATCAATAGTTATTTATCCACCGCCACCGCTTGCACCTCTACATCCCAATGTGCCAATAAAATTTCGAAGCGGTGTTGTTCTTCTGTTTTTAGTTTCTCCAAATCGGGGTAGAGCGTTTTTTTGTAAGGCTCTGTAAGGTTGGGGTCAAATGCGGCCTGAACATTCTTAAACACCAATGTTACCCGGTAATCCCACCGGCTTTCTTCCGATGCATGTTGACGGGGCTTTTCTATTTTAATGGAGATAATATCTCCCTTCTCTTGTGCTTTTTTTAAAAGCGGGTAGTGATTCTTTTTATAAAGCGCAATAAATTCTTCGGCATAGCCCCATTTTGCCTTATAATAATTCTCGATAATGAAAGATTCTTCAGGTGCTTTTTGAGCATACAGAATACTTGAAATTAGCGTAAGCAACACTACGAAAACGGTTTTTTTAGAGGTCATATATAATTATGGTTTAGGCCTGGAACTTTAACGAGTTAATCGAGGTTGTAAATTAGTCTATTAATTCTATAGACATAATTGATTTTTTGAATTTTATTTTTACCTTTACACCACATTTATAAAGAAGGGGGTAGAGACAGGCTCGAAAATCCCCTGGCAACTTTCAAAAAGCAATTTTTGAATAAGTGCCACAACCTGCCCAGTACGATTGGGAACTATAAATATTAAGAAACATGAAAACGAACACACCTCAAACTCAACAACGCGAACCTCATAATATCCCTTCTTCAAAACCAGTAATAGGGTTTGAAACTATGCCGGTATGCCTGGCATACTGTTGTTGTTAATCACTCTGCAAAGTTTAGTGATTTTATCGTCCCCTTAACATGCCTGGGGTTGGCGTCAATCAAATTTTAATTAATCAACTAATTCAATTTAATATCTAAATCAAAACAATTATGAAAACTAAAACCATTTTCAGTCTCGCAGTGCTGGCGCTGTTCGCCATTACATTTTTTTCATTTACGGAGCCTCCGGCACCGGCTAAATTTAAAGTAGACCCGCAAGCAAGTTCATTAACGTGGACGGGCAAGAAGGTTACCGGGCAACATACAGGAACAATCTCGCTTGCATCAGGCGAGTTAACGACAGAAGGAAAACTTGTTAAAGAAGGAAACTTCGAAATAGATGTTAAGTCCATTACCGTAACGGATATTACCGATAAGGATGGCAACGCTAAGTTATTGGGCCATTTGAAAAGCGATGATTTCTTTGGCGTGGAAAAATTTCCAAAGGCATCGTTTGTAATTACCTCAATTTCGCAAAAAGCAGGTAATGACTATACCATAAAGGGAAATCTTACCATTAAAGGCAAAACGAATGAAATTGAGTTTCCGGCCACCATTTTGAATGATGGTAAAAAAATAACAGCAACGGCCAAGATTACTGTCGATCGTTCCAAGTACGACATTAAGTATGGATCGAAGAGCTTCTTTGATAACCTCGGTGATAAAGTAATCTATGACGATTTTGAATTGGACCTGAACCTGGTAGCCAATTTACAGACAAAAGCCTAAGGGGTGGTTAGGCCGAGAGGGATGAGGGGTTCTTGCCGATGAAGTTTGAATCCCCTCCCCTTATTAATTATCTCCATAGGTTAGAATAATAAATATGACGGTATCCTTATCAATACAATCCGCACGAGCGTGACTTGATTATAAATTTTAGTAGGTATGAAAAAGAACAGCATTAATATACTCTGTATTTCCTTTATTGGTTTCTTGCTTTCATCCTGTGCCGAGCAACCAACCTATTTACAAGAAGGTAGTTGGCGTGGAGTATTTAATACGCATGAATCACAAATACCCTTTACGTTTATAGTAGAAGATGATCCTGCCGGGCTTATCAAAGTCTCATTAACCAATGGTGAAGAGCGCGCCTTGCTTGACAGTGTGCGCTACAAACGGGATTCCGTAATTCTCCCCATTGAAGTGTATGATGCGCTGCTGATTGGCAAACTTCATGGAGATTCTATTACGGGATACTTTCGCAAAATTCAATCAGGTAAGCAAGGCATTCCATTTAAAGCTGTTCGCGGAAAGGCCCCACGCTTTGAGTTGTCCAATCAGGCACCGGCTTCTTCCGTCAATGGTAAATGGTCAGTGAGTTTAATTAATGAGAAGAATGAATCGCGCTATACAGTAGGCTTGTTGAATCAGCAAGGAACGGATGTAACGGGCACGATTTTAACAACAACCGGTGACTACCGGTTTTTTCAAGGCGTAGCAGATGGCGATAGTTTAAAGCTTTCAGGGTTTAGCGGATCGAACCCATCATTACTATTAGCAAAAATTGTGGACAGTACGCACCTGGTGGGTGAGTTCATTTCTCCCGGTGGGAAAACGAAGTTGATTGCCATCAAAAGCGACACGGCCAAATTGCCCGATGCCTATTCGTTAACCTATCTGAACAAAGGGTATGATAAACTTTCGTTTACATTTCCTGACCTTACGGGAAAGCAGGTTTCGCTGGAGGATGAAAAGTATAAAGGGAAAGTAGTGGTAGTAATCATCATGGGCAGTTGGTGCCCTAACTGTGTGGATGAAGCTGCTTTTCTTTCACCCTGGTATAAAGAAAATAAAGCACGTGGGGTAGAAATAATCGGGCTGAGTTTTGAACGCAAAGATGACCTTGACTTTGCCCGTGAGCGCATCGGAAAATTTATAAAGCGATTAGATGTTCAATATGATATCCTGTTTGCAGGGTTGGCCAACAAAGCGAAGGCCGGTGAAAAACTTCCGGCCCTTAATGCAGTACTTTCTTTCCCCACTACAATAATAATTGATCGGGAAGGGAAGGTTCGGAAAATCCATACCGGGTTTTCGGGCCCGGCCACCGGTGAATATTATCAGGAATTTATCAGGCATTTTAACGAGGATATTACTTCGGCACTTAACGGGAATGCAGGCAGTGGAATTTAAAACGGAATGAGGATGAAAAGACCTACCTCTATACCAGATTGCCATGACTCCTGGCCCGCATTGATATAGGTCTGATTGTATATTTTAGGAGCATTGTTTCTTTTCGTTTGAAAGAAGATACACCGGAAGTTCACTACCGCCACTAAAACTTTTTAAGCTGGCCGAAAGTTTAGGCGGAATAAAAAGTTTGATTGCGCATCCGGCAACGATGACGCACGCATCTATTCCCAAAGAACGCCATGCAGTTTTTGATATTACAGGTGCTTACTTCGATTGTCAATAGGGTTGAAGGATCAGGAAGATTTGATAAAAGATTTGAGCCAGGCTTTTGAAAGAATTTCATTGCGCAGCAAAAAGACAGTATTGGAATTGAATGAATAGGATCATGCCGTATTTGATCATGCAAGAGGCGAAACTATTTTATTGAGTTAAAATAAATAGTATAGTAGTTTAGTAGATTTTCTATTTTTGATCTTTCAACTAACTCTTTGATTATGATGCAATTCATCAGGCAGCCCTGGACGTGGTATGTTTCCGGTGCGCTTATCGGGCTCACAGTTCCGGCTTTGCTATTGTTGGGCAATAAGCACTTTGGCATTTCTTCTTCGCTGCGCCATATTTGTGCGGCTTGTTTGCCTGCCAAAATCCCATTCTTTCAATATGATTGGAAGCGGGAAGTTTGGAATCTTTTTTTTGTAGCCGGCATTGTGGCCGGAGCCTGGTTAACATTACTATTCCTCAGCAATCCACAACCTGTTCAAATTTCGGAAAGTACAGTAACGGATTTGGCAGCTTTAGGTATTGTGGCTGACGGTAACATGATGCCCGTTTCTATTTTTAGTTTTGATAATCTTTTTACATTAAGAGGTCTCGTATTTTTTGTGATTGGTGGTTTTATGGTGGGCTTTGGAACACGCTATGCAGGAGGGTGCACCAGCGGTCATTCTATTATGGGTCTTTCTACTTTTCAATTGTCCTCGTTGATTGCTACGTGCTGCTTTATGGCAGGTGGTTTTGCGATGGTGCATCTCATTTTTCCCTGGCTTCTAAAATTAATCTGATCACTATAACCCGCACCCGATGAAAGCAAGTAATGATGAATTTGTAGAAAGCACAGTGGTTCACCCGGATGAATGTGCAGCCGCCAATGATCAGGTGGCGCCTGAATCTATTGTAGGATCCAATATTAAATACCTGGCCATGGGTATGTTGTTTGGCGTTATTGCTGTGAAATCAGAAATCATTTCGTGGTATCGTATTCAGGAAATGTTTCGCCTGCAATCCTTTCACATGTATGGTGTGATCGGCACTGCGGTAGTGGTAGGGATTATTTCTATTAGGATCATAAAAAAGGTTAAGATCAAAACTCTTCAGGGCGAACAGGTTGTGTTTCACAAGAAACAGTTTCATTGGGGCAATGTGATCGGGGGATTAATCTTTGGTTTGGGTTGGGCGATTACGGGTGCATGCCCGGGGCCGTTATTTGCACAAATCGGAAGTGGGTTTACAGTGGTGATCGTTACTTTGCTTAGCGCGATTGCAGGCACGTGGGTCTATGGGTTAGTTCAAGAAAAATTGCCACATTGATCTAATGCGTTTATTAAGATTATTTAGTCGGAGAAATGATTAATGAAAATGCAAATTCAAAGAAACAGTCACCCCTCTCCTTGGGAGAGGGGGCGGGGGTGAGGTCGAATCAGTCACACGATCAATCCCTTCGCTCGTTAATTCATATTATACTAACGGTAACGGTGACCGTGCTGGTTGTGGCAGCAGGAATCGCGTTCTTCTTAGTGGGGTTTGATAAATTTCTTATTCCGGCAAAACAAAAAGAAGAGCTGGTGGTAAAAGATGAACTGTGGATGGCTCCGGATATTGCAACCATTCCAAACACAGAAGAAGGTCAATTAATTAAGTACGGAAGAGAGTTGATTTCATTTACATCTAACTATCTTGGTCCAAACGGAACAGTCATGGCACTGAGCAATGGCATGAATTGCCAAAACTGTCACCTCGATGCCGGCACCAAACCTTTTGGTAATAATTATAGCGCGGTTGCTTCTACCTATCCGCGATTCAGGGAACGGTCAGGTACAATCGAAACGATTGAAAAGCGTGTGAATGATTGTCTTGAGCGCAGCTTAAACGGAAAGACACTTGCCAATGATAGCCGCGAGATGAAAGCAATGGTAGCTTACATTCAATGGGTAGGTAAAGATGTGCCGAAGGACGAATCGCCCAAAGGTGTGGGATTACTGCAGGTTCCTTTTTTAGATCGACCGGCTAATGCCGAAAACGGAAAACTTGTTTATGATAAAACATGTGTGGTGTGTCATGGAAAAAGCGGTGAGGGCATAGCGTTAGCGGATTCAACCGGCTGGCAATATCCACCCTTGTGGGGTGCCGATAGTTATAATTTTGGTGCCGGGTTGTTTCGTCTCTCGCGGTTTGCCGGGTATGTAAAGGCCAACATGCCCCTTGGTGCAACGTACGATGCACCTCAGCTTACCGATGAAGAAGCGTGGGATGTGGCTGCCTATGTAAACTCGTTACCACGACCCACAAAAGATTTAAGTGCGGATTGGCCCGACATTTCAAAGAAACCGATTGATCACCCGTTTGGCCCGTATGCCGATGAGTTTCCTGAACAACAACATAAGCTTGGCCCGTTTAAACCAATTGAAGATAAACAGAAATCAATCGCACCAAAGTAAATTAAATGCGACTGCTAAACGGCTTAATTTTTATTTCAATTTTTTCTGGCGGAAGCCCAATTAAAAGTAAGTATGCATAAGGCAAACCATGAATCTGCATGTAGTTGTAATCAATGCACTCCTTCGCACACAAGGCGCGATTTTCTGAAATCGGCTGCGCTGCTAACCGGTGGATTATCAGTGATGGGAACAACCGTTGCGGGTGCAGCAGCAAATCCTGATGACAACCATTTACGTGAGATTGCAAAAAACAAAACAGTTGCTGAGGGCAAAGCTTCGCGGTTCACCATTCTCTATACAGCCGATATCCACGGTCAAATTTTAACGCACGATGAATTTTTTCTTGAGCAGGGAAAACCTGTTTACAAGAAGCGCGGTGGAATGGCCGTATTGAAAACCATGCTTCATTCCCTCAAGGCTGAAAATCCTGAAAACACATTGATACTTGATGCGGGAGATTGCTTTCAGGGGAGCGGGGTGGTGGCATTATCAAAAGGTGCAGCTATAATACCCTTGATGAATAACATTGGGTATGATGTCGTTTTGCCCGGCAATTGGGAAGTAGCGTACGGAAAAGAAATGATGCGCAAAGATTTAGGCGCCTATGATGCTGATAAGATATGTGCCAACATGTATCATGATACCGATGATGAGCAAAACGGTGAATTAATATTCCAGCCTTACTGGACGAAAATGATTGGCGGCATTAAGATTGGATTTATTGGCTATAACGATCCACTTACACCCAAGCGGCAGTCACCTGCTTATAGTTATGGCATTAAATTCACCCAGCCCGAAACAAATGTTGCTAAGTACATTCGCTTGCTGCGCGATTACGAAAAATGCAGCATGGTGTTTTTAGTTACACACATGGGGCTCGCACAACAAGTTCATCTTGCCAATCAACCGTATGTAGAAGGTGCTGATTATATCCTGGGTGCCGATACACATGAACGCGTGAGAAAACCTATTGAAGGCAGGCATGCAAAAGTTACAGAGCCAGGCGCTTTTGGTTCGTTTGTTTCCAAACTTGATTTTGTGCTTGAGAATGGAGTGGTTAAAGATCAGCATTACGATTTGCTGGATGTTGATCCAGAAAAGTATAAACCCGATGCGGAGATGGAAGCCCTGGTAAAACAAGTTCGTGAACCCTATCGCGAAACTCTTGACAAAGTAATTGGCAAAACTAAAAGCACATTGGTGCGCTACTATGTGATTGAAACACCCATGGATAATATGATTACGGATGCTATCATGTGGAAAACAAAACCTGATATTGCCCTCTCCAATGGGTTTCGTTTTTGTCCGCCCTTGGTGCCTGATCCAACAACGGGTTATGCTGAAATCACCAACGATTATCTCTGGAGCATGCTACCGGTGGATACACAC
>CAZNRJ010000072.1:12969-13521 GCA_964574945.1 uncultured Ohtaekwangia sp.
AAGCCAATGTTACAGGCAAACAAATTTGGGATTGGATGGAAAAAGAATTGCATAACGTTTTTTCCAGCGATCCGGCTAATCGTTTTGGCGGTTGGGTAATCCGGTTTAAAGGAATGGAAGTAAACTTTACGATGCACAACGGGTTGGGCATGCGTGTGAATAAGATAAAAGTTAAGGGCAAGCCAATTGATTTAACAAAATCGTATTCGGTAGTGGCATGCGAACGCGAGGGCGATCCGGAAGAAGTACTTTGTCGCATCGATCATGTTTCTGAACCGCACAATTTAGATACAACATTGCACGAACTGATGCGGGAGTACCTGGCTAAATTTTCACCGGTTGCTCCTAAAGTAGAAGGTAGAATTACGGCTACTGATGCCCCCGCTAATTTATTATCGCAATTGGAGGGCTACGATTATGAGTTTAGGTAAACAGTGAAATTCCAGTAATTTAATGGAGTTTTGCCCTAAAATAATCTGATTATGTGACTAAAGTCACCCATTAACTTTTGGCAGTTAGTTATCTTTGTGGCGTTAATTTTTGTGATCCTTA
>CAZNRJ010000073.1:0-7563 GCA_964574945.1 uncultured Ohtaekwangia sp.
CATCATGGCGCTACAGCCGATCAGGTTTCCGTTTATAAAGCAGAGCCTTACGTAATGGCTGCTGATGTGTATGGAGTGGCTCCGCACATTGGCAGGGGCGGCTGGACCTGGTATACGGGTTCTGCAGGGTGGATGTATCAACTTATTTTAGAATCCTTTCTTGGATTTAACCGGGAAGGCAACATCCTGAAATTTAATCCTTGCATTCCAAAAGATTGGAAATCATTCAGTCTTGTTTATCGTTTTCAGGAAACAAATTATACGATACATGTGCATCAGGGAGAATCTACGGATGAGAAGTCTCTGCACGTTGATGGTGTGTTACAGGCGGATAATGCAATGCAAATGATGAATGATGGGAATGACCATGAAATCAATCTTTATCTTTAAAAATCAACATTGGTGGACAAAAAAAGAAGACCTCTGTAAAGAGGTCCTCTGATACGGGAAGTGAAACCTAACCCCTTTTCACTTTTTGCCCCATACTTCCACTACTGCTTTTTTGTCAGCAGGTTTTTCGGTGTCATACCAAAAAGTAATTTTTTCTATTTCCCGGGCGTTGCCATACAAATCGATGCTTCTGCCATCATTTACATTGGTGGAAAATGAAACTTCTTGCGTTTCACCACTTTTGAAATGAACAGTGCATTTATGCAGGTTGATAGGCCCATTATTTACTTTAAATTTTAGTGCAGTAAAAGCACCGCTTTCTTTTAAGGACACCACATCCCTATCCAATGTATAATCAACAGTTTGCGAACCCAACAATACCCAATCATCGTTGGTATCAATTTTAATTTTGTGTGTAGGTTTTGCAAATGAGAGCTGGGCCAGTGCTATCAAGATGACAGCAGCTATTAGTGTAATTATTTGTTTTGTTTTCATAACGTTTCTTTTTAAATGTTAATGGTTCAATCCCTTCTGGAATTTTTTTCCTTGTAAAGCTTCTTCCAATCCTCTTCCTGCTCTAACTCATCAAAGAGCGATTGATTGTTGTAATTGTATGCCCCGCGATGAAATGAGGGCTTATCATTCCTTTGTGTTTTCCTTGTTTTTGTTTTCATGGCTGATTTCATTTATGATTTGAAAGTGCTTTGCTCCTAAAATGTGAGATAACAACTATACCAGATTAAAACCCTGAAATACTTTGCATTTTTAGCCCTTTTCAGTTACCAGGGTGTGGAACGTTTTTCACCGTGAGGAAATAATGTAGAAAGATTTTCTCCCCTTATGCTTATAAAACCCCCTAATGGTGTAGTTTTTTGAGCTTATTAAACCGGCATCAAAATTTCTGATCGATGAAATAAACCAACGGTATGAATTCATTGGCGAGCCAAAAACTGTCGGACGGACAAGGTATTTTGTTCTTTCGAAATTTAAAGAAGAAGTTGAATGGAACACCTACACGGAAAATAGTCTCTATCGTGCGCATGGTTCTTAAAAAGGTAAGGGGCTCTTTCGCTTTTCAGCAGTTTAATGAGACTATGGCCAGCGCTCCAACATTTATTCAATGGCTGGTGGGGTATAATCAACATCATTATGAAGAAATCCGAATTAATCATTTGGATGAATTAGTTGAAATGCTGATTGCTGAAGATCAGCGATTGGGTACAAGATTGTTTACATCAGAGATCGAAACATTACGTATCGTTATTTTAATCCTGAAACAGATTCAGGTCTTATTTGAAAAAATAGGGATACGTATTTTACCTCATACGATAGAACGGGAATTACAGGGTGCCATGATCGAGGAAACTTATTATGAGCTTTAGATCCGGCCGGAAAATAGGTACGCGGGCATTGGAGAAGCGGCACTTACTTATAAAATGAAAATTATTTTCTCTTATCGCTTTTCAATGGATTTATTGAATTCTTTATCCCATTAGAAACAGCCTTCCACCAAAGGTTAAAAACAAAACGCTTGCGATCACGCTCAATATCAATTAATCCATGCTTGGTTTGAACCTTATTATTATTGATAACTAAATTAATGAGCGTGCTTAAAGTTTCATTTTTGTGCAAGTCAGAAGAGTTTGAAACTTTAAGTTTAAATTCTTTATATATCATTTCCAGGTCTCCTTTAGCACGATGGTTATCATAAATAAATGAGAAACTTAGTTGCTCCAGAGAACCTTTTTCAATCGTTATGCGACCCAGGTTTGAAAGAATAGGATTTAATGATGTTAAATTTAAATTAGTAACAGTGCCGGCAGCGGTGTGTGGCAATTTGGTGATCAATGGAATTTGAAATTTTGCGTCAATTACACCTTCCTTCATGAACTTTGAAGTAGCTAATAAGGTAGCATATTTTTTATCAGTTACTGGTGTTGTATTTATACTACTCAAACTTGCGTGTAAAGCAGTAAAGAACAGCTCAAATGTTTTATCTGAGTTCTCAGGCTGTTCTTCATAAATAATGTTGGAATTTCTGATGAGAATAGAGTCAATGATTAATCCAATCGGCAATTTTCTCAATAATTCCCCCGGTAAATCTTTTCGTTGATTTTCATTAAAAGGCTGACGTTTATCCCTGAAAACAGCAACCTTAGATGAAGGAATTTCAATACGCGAAATAGAAAGTAACGTGTCTTTTAATGAACTACCGGAGAAACCTGAAATAAGGATTGAAGGAATAATTATTTCTAACCGATCGGTTTGAAACCCACCTTTTTTTCCGAACGTAGCTTTCGGATAATTAGGAGTCACCTTTAATGAATCTATGCTCAAACTATCCGTTGAAGAACTGAGTGATATTGATCGTAATTGAATTGTATGCAAACTATCCTTTGGAGTGTACGAGAAATTTTCTATCAAGGCGCTGACGCTTTTTATGGAAGGAACCAATTCCCGGGTAAGGTTCAAATCGATCAACTCTATATCGGCAGTTGTTTTCAAATGGCTTTTGCCCGATATCTCAAGACTAAGACGCGAGATCGTGAGGGTGTGAATTATTATTTCCTCGAAGCTTGGTGAAGTGGATGATTTATTTTTGAGAATTGTGTCAGCGTGAACAATGGTTCTGATCACCGAAGGATTAAGAATCAAGACCTCGCCAAATTCTACTTTGTTTTTGGTAAAAAATTTCAGAACCCGAAAGGAGGATACAATTAACCGACCGATGTGGATTGAATCATTTCCTTTTTGATAGGTGATGTTTTCAAGCGAAGCAGAACGGCTAACCAGATTGAGTGATAAATTCCCGGCCTTGATTCCATGCGTTTCTAATTTATGCTGAATCTGCTTGTTTAAAATTTTGGTAGCGATAAAAATCGCTACCAAAATAAGTCCTGTAACAATGAGAAACCTTTTTATTAATGTTGGCATAGTGTAATGACCATAAGGTTCCTTAAAAAATTATCTTCTACCCCTGATGATTTGCAATAGAATTGAAATTACTGCAATTATTAAGAGAACGTGAATGATGCCGGTTAAGCTGTAAACAAAAACACCTAACAGCCAGCCAATGATAAGCACTACTGCGATTAAATAAAGTAAGTTATTCATAAAAATTGTGGGTTGGTTTTGCATGGTAATGAAAAGGCCATGCCAGCTCATTCCACTGCCGGTAGTACTTCTAACCATGATCAAGTGTGGAATAATAACCTGATGAGTGGGGCATTAATGCCACAGTTTTGGAATTGAGCAGGCACCTGATAAACAGGTTAAGTTGGCATGATTTTCACGATCTATTCTGCAAATAGAAATTTATGGAAGTGTTTCAATTTATAACTTCATTCGTAATATCCTTTATTTTAGTTTATTTAGTGGGCATGATTTCGCTGGTGGCTTTGTTTAAACTTTTTTTTAAAGTTGAACGGGGTGATCCTTACAGAACAACCGGTAAAAAAGTGACCGAACCAAATAAATAGAAAAATAAAATTGAAGATGACAAACGCGTTGATTGTTGAAGATGAGTTGGATTTGTGCAGATTGTTATCCCTTCAACTAAGGAGTCTTGGAATTTCAAACGAATATGTGAATACGGTGAAAGATGCTAAGCTTAAGATTCAGGATAATCGCTATGATTTGATGTTCCTGGATTTGAACCTTGCTGACGGAAGCGGCTTTGAAGTGCTTTCTGCGGTCAGTAACACAAAGCATGATTTGAGCGTTGTTGTAGTAAGTGCCTATGATGTGGAGCGGAAAAAGGCATTAGATTCGGGTGCTGATTTTTTTATTGCAAAACCGTTTACAAAAAAGACGATTGAGCTGGTGGTTCAGTCAATTTTACAAAAGTAGAAACTAAATTTTCTTTCCATTTATGTCGGAATTAATTCTTATTATCGATGACGATAAAGACCTGTGCAAGGTGCTTTCAACATTTCTTACAAAGAAAGAATATACCGTGGAAGTGGCGCACACCGGGGAAGATGGAATTAAAATGCTGCGCGATAAGGAATTCGATTTGATTCTGTGTGATTATCGCCTTCCGGATATTACAGGGGTGGAGGCATTGCAAAAAATTAAAGTAATCAATCCCAAAGCAGCCGTGGTGATCATCACCGGTTATAGCGATGTGCGCACAGCAGTGGAAACCTTTAAATATGGGGCAAGTGATTATGTTACAAAACCACTTTACCCTGATGAGCTACTCGTTACGGTAAAGGAAACGATTCAAAAAAATAAACAACGATCGGGGCAAGTTGAAAGAAGTGCTGACACTGAACCGAAAACTACGAGGCCCATTCAACGTACAGATAAATTTATCAAGGGACCGAGCCCGCAATCTGTAACCGTTCAAAAGCACATCGAGTTAATTGCTCCGGCTGATATGTCGGTTATTATTCATGGCGAAACAGGAACGGGTAAGGAGTTTGTTGCCCAGTCAATTCATAAACTAAGTGGCAGGGCCGATAAACCTTTTATAGCGATTGATTGTGGCGCATTGCCAAAGGAGCTGGCGGGCAGCGAATTGTTTGGCCATGTAAAAGGGTCATTTACAGGTGCGGTTAATGATAAGCCCGGAAGTTTTGAAGTAGCCAATGGCGGTACAATCTTTCTGGATGAAATAGGAAACCTGAGCTATGATAACCAGGTTAAATTGTTGCGCGTAATTCAGGAAAGAAAGATTAAGCGCATTGGCGCCAATAAAGATACTGCCATTGATGTGCGCATTCTGGTGGCTACCAATGAAGATTTGGGTAAAGCATTAAAAGAAGGGCGTTTTCGCGAGGATTTGTATCATCGGTTGAATGAATTCAAGATTTCATTGCTCCCTTTGCGGGAACGCAAAGAAGATATTTTAACGTTTGCCGGTCATTTTCTTAATAATGCAAATGCTTCACTGAATAAAGAGGTGGAGAGCTTTTCGCAAGAGGTGATGGATTATTTTTTGAACTATGAATGGTATGGCAATTTGCGCGAGTTGAATAATGTGGTGAAGCGTTCAGTCTTGTTAACAACAGGCAAAGTAGTTGAAGCGGAAAGCTTGCCGGTGGAAATAACCCAGCCGGGCACTAATAGTAATGATTCATATATCAACGATGACAACTTGCTTAAATCGGTAGCGGGAAATGCAGAGCGTCAGGCCATTTTAGATGCCCTTGAAAAAGTAAATAACAATAAATCAAAAGCGGCCGCTGTCTTGAATATCGATAGAAAAACCCTTTATAATAAACTGAAGCTGTATAAAATACAGGCATGAAAAAAGGGATCAGTAAATGATCCCTTTTTCATTTTCATTTTCTCTTAATCCTATTTCTTTCCAAGATTAAATGCCACGTAAAGCTGGGCATTCGAATTTTTCGAATCGCCTAATATTGATTTTGCAGCGTCACTGCTGGCAATTTTCGCTAAGCCATAATTGTACCTGGCACCTACTTGCATAGCTCCGAAGTTAAGGCCAAGTCCGCCTACAAGACCGTAATCAATTGTGTTTAAATCATCGCGGTCAACATTGTCAGTGCCATTAGCAAGGTCACCATCATACTTTATCTTTGCTGATAACAGGTATCCCGCATAAGGGCCTGCATGAATTTCCGCTGTCTTGCCAAGTTTAAATACGGCCAATACAGGCAGATCAAGATAGTTGATATTGAAGTCTATGTTTTGTTCAATGGCTCCTGTGTACTCCCACCTGGCTCCTTTGGTAGAATAGAGTAACTCGGGTTGGATAGCAAACACATCACTTGATAGAATCTGACCGTAAAGTCCGAGGTTAAACCCAAACCTTGCATTTTCATCATTGATGTCATTCATGTATAAATTGGTTGCGTTTAACCCGCCCTTTATCCCCATTCTTCTATCATTCTGTGCGTGCGCTGACTGTGCAATAAGTAAAGAACTGAACAGAAAGAGTATTACTGTCGTTGTTTTTAAGGTTTTCATAAATTATTAGTTTAATTTTCTTTATCAGTGATAAAACTATACCAAGCTGAAAAACAGGTTAAATTTGCCTGTGTTAGAAATGATAACTTGCTATTTGTAGAAATTACTGGTGCAACGGGGTTGATATGTAGAGTATGTGCCACAGCAATTCTTGCGAAAGCTGGAACACTAATTGTTTAAGAAATCAAATGAACCTGACCAGAATCCGAATAATTTTCACAGTCATCCTGGTTGTACTGATCTCGTTATGTTTTTTAACCTATCGGAATTTGGATAACTACATGAAAGAAGTGGCCAAAGTACGGTATACAAATACAATCATAAATACTACCCGGCAAATACTCTCCTCCATCAAGGATGCCGAAACAGGTCATCGTGGATATCAACTAAGTGATGATAAGGAATATCTTATTCCCTATGATCAGGCACGGATTGCTATTCCGGAGATGTTTAAAGTGTTGGATAGCCTTTCTGTGGGCAATGATGTTTTAAGAATGAAAGTTGAAACGCTTGGGTTATTAATTAATAATCAGTTTCAGGTCATTGCAAGAATTTTAACAACCAGTAAACGCAATAATCTTATTTTACAACCCGGTGAACTAAAATTATTGGCCGAAGGAAGGGCCAATATGGATTCGATCCGGAGTTTGAGTAATGATATCGTGGCGGATGAGCAACGAAAAATGCTGGAGGCATTGGAAAATGAAGGCGGCTTTAAAGATCTTGCGCCCGCTACGTTTTTAGCTACTGCCTTAATTGCGTGCGGAGCGGTCTTCCTGCTCTTCAGCAGGGCTGTTCTGTTGACTCAGGATCGTGACAAAAAATCAAAAGAGCTAAGTACTGCACTCGATGATCTCCAGAAAGAGGTGCAGGTCAGAAAATTTACCCAAACCCTGCTTCGTAATGTATGGGATAATTCGCTGGATGTTATCCAGGTTTTTGGTGCTATTCGCGATGAGGCCGGACTGGTACGCGATTTTAAATTTGTTATGGCCAATAAGGCTGCCACTCAATTACTCAACCAAGCTGAAGAATATCTTTTAAGTCATACACTCATGGATGTCTATCCTGACTATGAAAGTGATTTAATTGAAGAGTATAAAAGGGTAGTGGAAACAGGAGTTACCTATAAAAGAGAACATCAATTTGAAGTTGCGAATGAGTCAAGATGGTTTAAGTTGATAGCCGTTCGGTTTGAAGATGGGCTTGTGGTTACGTTTTCGGACATAACCGATG
>CAZNRJ010000073.1:7573-13509 GCA_964574945.1 uncultured Ohtaekwangia sp.
TAACCGATGATAAAATCAATGAAATGCTGATGCACAAGGCTGAAAGATTATCCATGACGGGTAAAATCGCACGGACCATTGCCCATGAAATCAGAAATCCGCTCACCAACTTAAACCTGGCATTGGAAAATCTAAAGGATGAAATGCCGGAAACAGAAACCACAAAGACATATTCTGAAATCATTAACCGGAATTCAAACAGGATAGAGAAATTAATCAGCGACTTGCTAAACTCATCAAAACCCAAAGAACTTCAGCTTGAATTGATTTCGGCTAATGACCTTTTAGAAGATACATTATTGCTTGCAAATGACCGGATCAATCTTAAGAATATAAAACTTTCGAAATTCTTCGCTACAGAGTTGCCTCGCCTGTACGTGGACCGTGAAGAGATAAAGATCGCCTTGTTGAATATCATTATTAATGGCATTGAGGCTATTGATAAGGAGCATGGGGAAATGAAGATAACAACCGATCGGGTAAAGAATTCCATTCGCATCTTAATTCAGGATAATGGAATCGGGATCGCAAAATCAGAACTTAATAAATTGTTTGATCCCTTTTATACCGGCAAGCCGAATGGCTCCGGCCTCGGGTTAACTTCAACGCTTAATATACTTTCAAGTCATAACGCTACGGTTTCGGTAGACAGCACGGTGGGGGTAGGAACCACCTTCACATTGCAATTTACGCTGGCCGAAATGTAAAAAAGACCGCCCCTCAAATTAAGGTGCGGTCTTGTTGCTTTTCATTTTTTATCGCTATTTCTTAAACAGCGAGCCTCCGAATACCAGTGCCAGCACAAAGAGAACAATAAAGACAAAGAATAATATTTTGGCTATCGATGCAGCGCCCGCTGCAATCCCTCCAAATCCAAAAATCGCTGCTATAATAGCGATTACAAAAAAAGTTGCTGCCCAACGTAACATAATTTTAAAAGTTTAGTGTTAGAATATTTTACTAATACTGATTATACATCATTCATCTTCGTGCCAGGCTGAATAGATTGATTTTATTGACTGCCATCATGCTAAATCATGTTACCGCTTTTTAACCTGTGGAATTGTTGACACAACTACCTCACATTTCCCCATTTGAATTACAGGATTCTCTTTTATAGGTGTATGAATGTACGATTTGAAAGTGGCATGTTATTTACACTACAGGTATAGAAATGCATGCAAGGTGCATGCTCCTTAACTTTTAAATATTAAAATTATGCAAAGTCAAAAAAGCTTAATAGGTGGAGTTTTGATTGGTGGTGCGATAGGCGTTGTGGCTGGACTTTTATTAGCCCCTCAAAGCGGTCAGCAATTGAGAAAGAAAATTGCCAGGAGAACCAGGGACCTAAAGGATGACATGGTGGATAGTGTATCAGATACTATTGATACAGTGCGCGCTCAATTTAATGACAGGGTGAATAAGTTGGCCGCCAATGGTAAAGCAGCCCTGCATACGGTCACTGACAAAAGGTAAATGAATTTTTAACTAAAACTATTTCAATCATGGCAACAAGCAATAAACTTCAGATTAAAGGTAACTGGAATGTTATTAAAGGTAAGCTTAAGCAAAAATATGGTGAGCTTACGGATGATGACCTCACCTATATTGAAGGGCAAGAGGACGAACTATACGGAAGAATCCAAAGACGCCTGGGTAAATCCATTAGCGAATTGAACCAGGAATTGGAGTCCCTTTGATTAATTTGAAAAATTGAATCCAGGGATACCCAATTCGGTGTCCCTTTTTTTTATCACTAAAAAATAAATCATCATGAAACGAATAACAATGATTTTAGTAACAGGCATGGCAATGTCCTGTTTAATGCTGTCTTGCGATAGATCAGCTACACAGGACGGAAATTCAAATACAATCTCTGAGATTCAAAAGGATTTTGATAAAGAGAAAGCTGAACTTTCAAAGAACTTGCAAGGCATGCGGGATGAAATTGACCAGGAAATTGATGCAATTTCTGATCGCCTGGAAACTGCGGATAAAAAATCAAGGGCTAAGCTGGAGGAATTTCAGCGCGATCTTACTGAGCAGCGAAATCGTATTGATCAGGCGTTAGACGATATTAATGATTCCACCAAAGAGTCCTGGGACAATCTTAAAAATTCGCTGAAGAAAACGGGTACTGAAATAAAAGAAGAATGGCGCGATTTGAGAGAGAAGATCAGTGAGTCGCTTGATAAAGTTTAATTCAGGATTATCGATATTAAAAAGCTATCCATTTATGGATAGCTTTTTTTATGGAATCAAGTTGATGAGAGAGTATCAACCTTTTTTGGCTTGGGCGACTTGTCGGATAAGAGAATGCCCCAGGGTTTCATTTCAGGAACCCGGTCAAACACTACCTTCATAACGGCTAATCCCGGAATGGCCAGAAACATGCCGGGTATGCCGCATAAAGCGCCACCCACTAAAACCCCAATTATGGTTACAAGCGCATTGATCTTTACTTTGGATCCAACAATGAGCGGCATTCCAATATTGTTATCAAAAATTTGAACAACTAACAACACAACACCTACCCAAATAGCTTCTACAGGACTATCGGTACTCACTAATGTAACCAACATGCATAAAAGGTTAGCCACTAACATGCCTGCGTACGGAACAAGGTTTAATAGTGCAGCAAGCAAGGCCAGAAAAATTGAATACTTTATTCCAATAATAAGAAAACCTATGGCATTGAGCCCAAAAACCAATGCAGTTTCTAAACACAACCCTAATACGTAACGCTGGGCAACGTTAGTTGATTCTATAATTACCTCTTTAACTTTTTCTTCAGAACCATTCCTAAACGCACTTATCAAAAACTGTTTTATCGTGCTTCGATAATACATTAATAGAAATGTGTAAATGGGTAACAGCACCATATAACTGATTATATTGGTAAGTGTGGCAACGGTGCTTCCTAAGAAACCAGAATTCCCTTTCTTCAGGTTTTCTGTGAAATCCTTTAAATATTGATTTTGCTTTGTGATCGTAACTTTAGTTTCCTGTTTGAACCACCGCTGTATCGATGAAAATAACGTGTTTATTTTTTCCTTAATCACCGGCAGGTCATCAAAAAAATGAACTACCTGGTAGGATAGAAAGTAGAGCACGCAGACAAAAATTACCAGAAATAAAACCAACGGGATTAAAATAGAAAGGGACTCAGGAAATTTTTTCCGCTGAAGATACCGCGATGCCGGCAGCAGGAGCGTACCTAACAAGATAGCAAAGAAAATGGGGAGCAGTAGATCTTTTCCGATGTATAGTACAGCCCCCAGTATGGATAGGGTTATTAAGTTTGTGCTTAGCCGCTGATGAAAAGCAGGTTTAGTTGTTTCCATGCCCGTAATGCATATAAAAAGCATACCATTATTTTCTTCGTCTCAAAGCAAGATGGTTAACGGATGTTCATGAAATGTTGGGTAATTTATTGCCCATGTGGATTCCTCAGTAAATCCAGGGGCCAAAACCGGCAACACCTTCAAAATTGATTTCTTTTATCGAACTATCTGCATTCAAGTGCAGTCTCTTATATAAAATTTGCATAAAAAATCCCAAGCCCATAACAACTTGGAATTTTGTACCTCAGGCCGGAATCCCCGCCTGACCGATGTCAGTCGGGCAGGGAACCGGCACCTTCAAACTTTTCCAAAACGTATACTATCCACATAAAAAAAACCCCGCTTATGCGGGGCTCGTACCTCAGGGCCTCGTATATCGAACGTTTTATAAAAGATTTGGCCAGATTCGAGGACTTCTTACTGAGATCATCTTATAAAATTTTTAAGAGTGTCTGTATTTGTCATAAATCTGAGGATTTACGAAATGAAGTGGTTTGTACGGATCACTGTTGATCCATATGCTTATACCGCCTACAATAAAGATAACCTTCTCCATATAAGACGGATTTAAGCATATGCAATATTTTACTAATTTAGGCAAGCAATTTAATTCGTAATGAAACCGCATTTTCATAAAGTCCCTATCCAACTGGAGAATTCGTTTAGTCTAAGGCACGATATCATGGCGGACTTTGGATCAGTATGGCATTATCATCCTGAGTTAGAATTACACTTGGTATTGAAAGGAGAAGGAGTGCGTTTTATCGGTGACAACATCCGAAATTTCTCGGCTGGCGAAATGGTTCTCCTCGGTGAAAATCTTCCTCATACATGGCGTTGCAATAACAAGTATTCTGATGACAAGTCTGGAAGCAATGTCGAAGCAGTAGTGCTCCATTTTTTACCTCACTGCTTCGGAAAGGATTTTCTGGCATTGCCAGAAACATTCTTAATACCTAAGCTCTTTGAAAAAGCTAAGTCAGGACTAATTATTAATGGAGATACAAAGATAGAAGTAACGGATCTTCTAAATAAATCGCTAAAAGCATTTGGACTTGATCGGCTCGTGCTCCTGATGTCTATATTAAGAACTCTGGTTCAGAACTTTGAAGACCTCGAAAGTATTACCTCATCGTATCACAAAGTGCATTCCAATGATGCAGAAATGGCAAGACTGGATACTATTTACTCATATTCTCTTTACAATTATAAAAAAGAAATAAACCTCGAAGAGATAGCATCGGTTGCCAGTATGAGCAAAACATCCTTTTGCAGGTATTTTAAACAAATGACCAATAAGACTTTTTTTGAATTCCTAACAGAGATCAGAATCTCGCATGTATGTCGGGAACTCATAAATAATAAATTACCAACCGAAGTGATCTGTTTCGAATCCGGGTTCAATAACATTTCCAATTTCTATCGACATTTCAAGAAGATCACCGGACTTACGCCATTTGAGTACAAATCCCGCTATCTCAATAATCAGACACCTATCCGCAAGTCTGAAGCGCAGAATTGATTTCAACCTGTTTAGGAAAGTATCCTACAATAAATTGTTAAGAAATTGGAATTTTCTTGCCTTTCAGTATCATTTCTTTGATTTTCAATTCGGAAAATGTGAGAGAAAAAAAAGAAGTCTATATAGTTGCAAGTGGCGATCTCAGATTGTCAGCCAACCAGAATTGCTGGCCAGCGCAACAAGCGATGGAAAAAATGCTAACCAAATCCATCGAAGCGCAAGGATGGAAGGTTATCCGTGGACACCCGTATAATGAAATAACAAAACACGGCTTCATTGATTCTCAGAAAATGGGGATGGAGGTTTTCAGAAATATTCCACCTAATACACCTGTTATTGTTGCTGAAAGTGTCTGGCAATACACACACCATGTGCTGGCAGGTTTAACAACACACAAAGCACCAATTCTTACGGTTGCTAACTTTAGTGGTCAATGGCCAGGGCTGGTGGGAATGTTAAATATTAATGGTTCATTAACAAAGGCCGGTGTTCACTACAGCACATTGTGGAGCGAAAATTTTGATGACGACTTCTTTGAAACCGGACTCAAACAATGGCTCACAACAGGCAACATTAAACACAACGATCAGCATGTGAAAGCGTTTGAGGATGTTGAACTTCCACAGGCACATGTTGAAACCGGAAAATTATTTGCACAATTGTTCAGAGATCATAAAGCCATCATGGGTGTCTTTGATGAAGGCTGTATGGGTATGTTCAATGCCATTGTACCTGATGATCTCCTCCATAAAACAGGGATATTTAAAGAACGTCTTAGTCAGTCAGCACTGTATGCCCGTATGTTGACAGTAAAAAATACTGAAGCTGAAAAGGTGCTGGACTGGTTGTTGCAGAAAGGAATGACTTTTGCGTGGGGCAAGAACGGTGAAACAGAACTTACCTGGGAGCAAACACTGGAGCAGTGTAAAATGTATATTGCCGCAGTTCGCATCGCAAATGATTTTGGTTGTGATACCATTGGAATTCAGTATCAACAAGGCTTGAAAGATATTACCGTTGCAAGCGATCTTGTAGAAGGATTGCTCAACAACAAAGACAGGCCGCCAGTT
>CAZNRJ010000074.1:0-13437 GCA_964574945.1 uncultured Ohtaekwangia sp.
GGATTAAAACCTGAAGTGTTAAGCCGCACATTAGAAGATGCGGGAACAGTAACTTCCGTTCTCATACCCTGGAATACCTGCGGGGCTACCCAGGCCAATGTACTTGGCGTTGCCACTATGGTATATGCACCGTATTGCTTTTTTTGTATTATCAGTCCCTTGATGACGGTGCTTCACGCATATTTAAATTTTAAGATTCGCAGGCTGGATGACCCAAAAGAATAACCTACGCATAACCATAACCCACGAAGAGATTAATGAACTTCCCCTGGGTGCATTCGAAGGAAAAGTGGTAGTAGTCTCTGAAGAGAAAAACTTGCCGCGCGTCTTTGCTGAAATCAACAAGCACTCAATTGTTGGTTTCGATACGGAAACAAAACCTGTATTTGTTCGCGGCCAGCATAATCACATATCGCTCATACAAATTGCACTGCCTGAGGCTGTCTTCCTGATCCGCCTTAAGCAAACCGGTATGCACAGCTCTATCATTAGTTTTTTAGAAAATGAAAAAATCCTAAAGGCAGGTGTTGCTTTGCGCGATGACATTAAAGGCTTACAGAAACTAAAAAATTATAAACCTGCCGGGTTTATTGAGTTGGCCGATATGAGCAAGCAAGCCGGGCTCCAGGTTGAGAGCGTAAAAAAATTAACGGCACTCCTGTTAGGATTCAGGATTTCAAAAAGCGCACAAACCAGCAACTGGGAAACTGAAACCTTAAACGAAAAACAGATTACCTACGCAGCCACCGATGCCTGGGTTTGTTTGGAGATTTACAAGAAGTTATCTCAATAGGTTTCATAAATTTTTACCGTTCATAAAACCTGCCTTTCAGTATTCCTGCTTCGGCACTACATTTATTTTATTAAGCTCTTCAAAAATGGATATAAAGAAAATTGTTTTAGCCGCTTGTTTATTGTCGTCCGTTGCTGCGTTCGCACAACAGAAGAATCTAACCATAAAAGACTACTCCAAATGGAGCCGTATTGTTTCTACCACAATTTCAAATGATGGAAAATGGATGACCTATGCCTTGCGACCTAACGGAGGAGACGATTCTCTCTTTGTTAAAAACCTTGATACTGATAAGCAATATAAAATAAAATATGCTTCCAGCCCTGCTTTCGCAGAAAATGGAAAGTGGGTTTCATATTTGATTAAACCTTCGCAGGAGGAAGAGAAGAAGTTAAAAAAAGCAAAGAAACCGGTTTTCAATAAAGCAGGATTAATGAATCTTGAAACAGGGGAAATGTTTTCATTTGATCGTGCAGAGTCCATGATGTTCTCTAATACTTCAAACTATTTTGCTGTGCTCCGCAAAAAAAACCCTGACGATAATTCCAAACATGAAGGAAAAGACCTGGTACTAAAAAGATTAGACAATGGCGAGTTAGTAAACATTGGCAATGTGGGCTCCTGTTCATTCAATCAAAATGGAAATTTATTGGCGTACACAATTGATGCTGATGGCATGACCGGCAATGGACTATACTTGCTTAACCTTGCAACGGGCGAGCATAGAGTACTTGACTCAGATTCTGCCAAATACGAACAACCCATGTGGGATGATACCCATGCACCGAGAAAAGATTGGGCTGCAAAAGGCAAGCATTTGGCCGCACTCAAAGGCGTTTCGCGCGATAGCCTTTTATACAAAGACAACACACTTATTGTTTGCACTAATCTAAACTCCCCATCATACAAGAAACAATTATTTAATACAGCAAAACTCAGCGGCTTCCCCAAAGGGATGATTATTTCTGAAAATAGTTCCCTTCGTTTTTCCAGTGATGGTTCACTTGTACTTTTTGGAATTCGGGAGCAGGAGAAAAAAATAAAAATGAGCAAGGACACCGTTCCAAATGTGGATGTTTGGCATTGGAAGGATGACTATATCCAATCCGTGCAAATGCGAAGGGCAGAGCAAAACAAAAAATTTACTTTTATATGTTCGCTCGATCCGGGTACGGGTCGCTTTTCCAGGTTAGCCGATGAATCCATGCGCCAGGTATTGCTTTCGCAGAATCCTGGTTTTGCAGTTGGCCGTGATGAGAAACCTTATCTTGATGATGTAAACTGGGGTGTTAGCCCAAGTGATTTATACCGTGTTAATCTCAAAGACGGGGCTAAAAAATTATTCGCTAAGAAAGTAAACCGTCCGTTGGGGTATTCGCCTGATGGCAGATACTATCTCTATCAACTTGACTCCAGCTTGCATGTAGTTGATTTAACAACCACAACGGTTATCAATGTTTCGAAAGCTGCCCCTGTAAACTTTATGAATATAGAACATCCATACCCTCATGAAAAACCTCCCTTTGGGCTGGCCGGCTGGACAAAGGATGGCAAGGGAGTAATTGTAAATCACAAATATGATTTATGGTTATTGGCATTGGATGGAAGCCGTGCAACAAATATTACTGCAGGCCTTGGCGATAAAGAAGAGATTCATTTCGCCTATTTGAATATTGACCGGCAAGAAGAATACATAGACACCAAGAAACCTATCCTGCTTACTGCTGATGGCGAATGGACAAAAAAATCCGGGTTCTTTTCTGTTGCTTTAGGGCAAACACCCAAGGCGCTTGTTTACGAGGACAAAAATTTTGGAACGCCAACCAAAGCCCTATTTGCCAACCGGGTTATTTATACCATTCAAAGTTTTACCGACTTCCCGGATTATTATGTTAGCAATACAACCTTTCATGCACCAAAGAAAATAACCGATGCCAATCCACAACAAAAAAATTATTTGTGGGGAACGCGGGTACTGGTAAACTATACCAACAGTAAGGGACAGAAACTTCAGGGTACGTTGACCTTACCGGCAAATTACAAGCCCGGAGAAAAATATCCGATGATCGTTTACTTCTATGAAAAGATGTCTCAAAATCATCATAATTATTCTATGCCAGTGTATGACGATCGTCCCCACATGTCGTTTTATGCAAGTAACGGATATCTGGTATTAATGCCCGACAATGTGTATGAAGAAGGCAGGCCTGGAACGAGTGCGCTCGATTGCATTTCATCGGCTGTAAACAAAGTAATAGAACTGGGGTATGCCGACCCGAAGAAAATCGGGTTGCAAGGTCATAGCTGGGGAGGTTATCAATCCTCTTTCATATTAACTCAAACAGATTTATTTGCTTGTGTAGTAACCGGGGCCCCGCCAACAAACCTCGAAAGCTTTTACAATAATATTTATGGGAGTACAGGCACCAACCATCATGGAATTATGGAAATCGGACAAGTGCGTATGGGGCTTGGCGCAACTCCCTGGGCAGCCAGGGAGGCCTATCAACGTGAATCCCCCATGTTCCATGCACCAAAAATCAATACGCCTTTTATGATTTTACACGGCACAGCCGATGGCGCAGTGGATTGGGGACAAGGACTTGAGTTTTATAATGCAGCCCGAAGATTAAATAAAGAAGTGATCTTTTTATCGTACCCTAATGAAGGGCATCATCTGGCTAATCAGGCAAACCAAAAAGACTTTCTCGTTCGTATGAGCCAATATTTTGATCATTATTTGAAAGGCACTGAAGAACCTCAGTGGATGAAAGAAGGTGTTCCGAACATTCAGAAAAAATATGATCGTGCTGAGTAATTACTTTATGGATGAAAAATGTGTTTCCCTTACCAGCGAGTCTCCGCTTCGGGACTAAAAAGAGCATAATCGGTTGGGAGATGGCCAGAACCGAACAATTCTGAACCAGATTTTATCCGGTTATAAATTATTCATGCTTTCATGCAATTTTCCTGCGCACATGCAGTATCTATAGGGTATTCTCAAAACTAATGCACTATGTTTCGCAGCTACTTCAAAATCGCGTTTCGCAACCTGATCAAAAACAAAGGATATACATTCATTAACATTGCGGGACTGGCCACCGGCATGGCTGTTGCGCTGCTAATCGGGCTGTGGATCTGGGACGAGCTCACCTTTAATAAGTATCATAAAAATTACGATCGCCTGGCGCAGGTGTGGCAGCACAATGTATATAATGGTGTGAAGCGCTCGCAAACTGCCAACCCGTATGTGATGGCCGAAGAAATCCGTAACAACTTCGGCAGCGATTTCAAATATGTATTGCAGTCCACCTGGAACTTTGGCCGCATTCTTACCGTGGGTGAAAAGAAATTCAATAAATCCGGCATGTACTGGGAGCCACAGGTGATCGACATGCTTTCATTGAAGCTCCTGTATGGCTCGCCTGAGCACGCATTAAATGATCCCTATTCCATTATTTTATCAGAATCGGTAGCTAAAGCATTCTTTGACGATGCAGACCCCGTTGGTCAGACCATTCGCATCAACAACAAAAGCGATGTAAAGGTAACAGGTGTGTACGAAGACATCCCGCACAGCTCCAACTTCCGCGAAATGAGTTTTGTTATGCCGTGGGAACTCTACATCATCGAGAGCGAATGGATAAAAAATATGGACAATCCATGGGACAGCAACTTTACGCAAACATGGGCACAACTTGCCGAAAATGCCGACATGGAACAGGTATCGGCTAAAATTGTGGATGTAAAATTTAACAAGGCAGATGAAGGTGGCCGCAGGTATAAGCCCGAAGTTTTCCTTCACCCCATGAACAAATGGCATTTATACTCAGAATTTAAGGAAGGCAAAAATGTAGGCGGCCGTATTGAGTTTGTGTGGATGTTTGGAATAATTGGTGTGTTTGTATTGTTGCTGGCCTGCATCAACTTTATGAACCTGAGCACAGCCCGCTCTGAAAAACGAGCGAAAGAAGTAGGCATCCGCAAGTCCATCGGTTCTATGCGTTCGCAATTGATCAACCAATTTTTTTCCGAGTCGATAGTAGTGGCTGTGTTGGCATTCATTGTGTCGTTGGGATTGGTTTACCTCGCATTGCCCGCCTTCAATGAAGTGGCAGGTAAGAAGCTTACCTTATTATGGAGCAGCCCAACGTTCTGGTTAGTGGGTCTTGGCTTCAGTTTAATCACGGGCATTTTAGCAGGCAGTTATCCCGCACTCTATTTATCGTCATTCCAACCGGTAAAAGTATTGAAAGGTACTTTCCGCGTGGGCCGGCTTGCTTCCATGCCGCGCAAGGTATTGGTGGTATTGCAGTTCACGGTCTCTGTTATTCTCATCATTGGTACCATCGTAGTGTTTCGCCAGATTGAATTTGCGAAAGACCGCCCCATCGGCTACGATCGCAACGGCCTTGTTAATGTATATCTGCAAACACCTGACATCCACAATCACTTTGAAGCCGTGCGCAACGAATTGAAAAGCGAGGGCGCCATTGCAGAGATGACCGAGGCCGGCAGCCCTACCACCCAAGTGTGGAATACCAATGGTGGCTTTACCTGGAATGGTAAAGACCCTGCCCTTGCGGTTGACTTCCCGAACAATGGGGTTACACACGAGTTTGGCAAAACGGTGGGCTGGAAGTTTAAAGAAGGCCGCGATTTTTCGCGCGAGTTTGCCAGCGATTCTTTAGCATTTGTGATCAACGAAGCAGCAGCTAAATTCCTCGGTTTCGAAAATCCAATTGGCGAAAAGCTCACGTGGAATGAAACTCCCTACACTATTATTGGTGTAATTCAAGACATGATTATCGAATCGCCTTACGAACCCGTGCGTGCTTCGCTCTGGCACATCGACAGGTACGGTAAAGTGAACCTCGCTATCTTAAAGCTTAACCCCGACATAAGCTCGCACGAAGCGCTTGATAAAATCAAAACCGTATTTACCCGGTACAATCCTGAGTCGCCTTTCAGCTACGAGTTTGTAGATACTGAATACGCGCGCAAGTTCAGCGATGAAGAGCGCATAGGCAAGCTTGCCAGCTTCTTTGCCGTGCTGGCCATCTTTATCAGTTGTCTCGGTATTTTTGGATTGGCGAGTTTTGTAGCCGAGCAACGCACCAAAGAAATTGGCGTGCGCAAAGTGATGGGCGCCAGTGTAGTAAATCTATGGGGCATGCTCTCAAAAGACTTTGTAGTGCTGGTAGGTATTTCGTTGCTGGTGGCTATGCCATTAGCCTGGTACTTTATGAGCAACTGGTTACAGAAATACCAATACCGCAGCGATATGGCATGGTGGATTTTTGCTGCTGCAGGAGCAGGCGCATTGCTCATTACGCTGCTTACAGTGAGTTACCAATCCATTAAAGCCGCTATGGCAAACCCGGTTAATAGTTTGAGGAGCGAGTAGAATCTTGTGTGGTTTTTTTCAAGAAGTTGGCAGTAGGCAGTCATGTTCATTCAATTTTACAAGCATGTATTTTCTGAAATACATTTTACTTAAATTGACAGGTAAAATCTGATAAAAATGAGAAAAGCCGCTGTTATTGAGTCCATAAACAAACTCCCTGACGAGTTTTCAATAGACGAGGTTATTGAAAGACTGATAATTATTGAGAAAATTGAACAAGGACGCCAGGATGTTAAAGACGGAAAAGTGAACACCGAGGAGCAGGCCAAGGCAAAATTGAGCAAATGGTTAAATTGATTTGGACTGATAGTGCAATTAACGACCTTGGTGATATTGGTGATTACATTGCAGAGAGTTCAGAGAAGTACGCTAAGCTTACTGTAAAAAAACTGTTTGAAAGAACAGACATCTTGAAGACATTTCCCAAATCCGGGCGAATCGTTCCCGAAAAAAATGAGGAGAACGTAAGGGAACTCATTGAGGGTAACTATCGAATTATTTATGAAATAGTTTCTGAGTACCAAATAAACATCTTAGCTGTTTATCATAGCGCAAGGGACTTAAAATTATAGGTAATAGCCAAGTGGAGTCAAATAGAATTGGCTCAAGCAAATACATGTAACATCAGCTTAAGTTGGTTCTTCCCGGTTGAGCCTCTCGTTTCAGCAATCTCCGAGTTAAACCAAACAATATGAAACGGGCAATTCAACAAGTGAATTCCCCAAACAGACACTGCCGCCAAACACCATTCCATAAATTACGCAACCGGTAATTTCACTCTTGTGCGATATTGGTAAGTTTCGGCTCTAATAACCAGACTTATGAATAAATCTCTATTCCTCACCGCTATTGGTATTTGCGCGGCTTCTTTAATCTTTGCACAAAAACCGGAAAAGGTAGATACTACCCTCATTTCCAAAATCAAAAAAGAAGGCTTCGAACGCTCGCAGGTCATGGACATCATGAGTATGCTTACCGATGTACACGGCCCGCGCCTTACCAACTCACCCGGCTACCAGAAAGCAGCCGAATATGCCAAAAGCACACTCGCTTCGTGGGGGTTGCAAAATGCACATTTCGATACGTGGGACGAAGAATTTGGCCGCGGCTGGTCAATCAAAAAATTCAGCCTGCAAAACCTTAGCCCGGTTTATACTTCGGTAATCGCTTATCCGAAAGCATGGAGCCCCGGCATTAAAGGTACCGTGCAGGCCGAAGTGATTTATTTGGATGTAAACAACGAAGCCGATCTTGAAAAATACAAAGGCAAGCTGAAAGGCAAGATTGTTCTGTTCGACAAACCTGTTGAAACTACGCCAACGTTTACTGCTGATGGTGTACGGTTTAATGATTCTGAATTACTTGAAATGGCGAATGCCGGTCCGGTGGCAGGTGGACCCGGTGGATTCCGTATGCCAGGTGGTGGCTCCAATCTTCCTTTCGTTAAATGGGAATTTTTACAAAAAGAAGGCGCACTCGCGGTATTGGAACCAAGCCCGCTTGCTCGCCAGCAGGATGGTACTATATTGGTATCGGCTGCTACCATTCCGTATGCCGCTAATGTTCCCTTCACTGAGCGTGTAAGGGCACAAAGCGCGAAGGCACCTAAAGTGCTTCCGCAGATCGTTGTGGCCAGCGAACATTACAATCGCATGGTGCGCCAGCTACAAAAAGGACAAATCATAAAATCTGAGCTTACCTACGATGTAGAGTTTACACCCGCAGCGCCAGGCTTTAACGTAATTGCCGAAATCCCCGGCACCGATCTGAAAGATGAAGTAGTAATGATTGGCGCGCACTTAGATTCATGGCATGCCGGCACGGGCGCTACCGACAATGCATCGGGTTCGGCTGTCATGATGGAAGCCATGCGCATTATCAAATCATTAGACATTAGTCCGCGCAGAACCATCCGCATTGGTTTGTGGAGTGGTGAAGAACAAGGGTTGATCGGTTCACGCAATTATGTAAAACGTGTGTTGGGCGAACGTCTTGATAAAACTGCTCCTTACGATTCGATCAAGCTTACATCTGCCGGAGAGAAATTCTCGGTGTATTTCAATATGGACAACGGCACCGGAAAATACCGGGGCGTATATCTGCAAAGCAATGAAGCTGCCCGTCCTGTTTTCCGGGCGTGGTTAAAACCTTTCGAAAAGTTAGGCGCCAGCACCATTACCTATCAAAATACCGGGGGAACGGATCACCAATCATTCGATGCCATCGGGTTACCGGGCTTTCAGTTTATTCAGGATCCGATTGAATACCGCACCCGTACCCACCACACCAGCATGGATGTGTACGATAAAACCATTGAAGCTGACTTAAAACATAATGCTGTAATGACAGCAGCCTTTGCGTGGCTGGCAGCTAACAGAGATGAGTTGTTTCCGAGGAAGTAGAAGTTAGTAATCTTAGAAGCAAAAAGACCTGCCAGGAATAGGCGGGTCTTTTTTTGTGTAAGATGGTTCCTTGCACTTGGTGTTGCGTGGCACCAATTAACAAAACCTTGCCTTTGTTGGTGTTGTGCGCGGCAAGCGGGCAGCCGCACCAACAAGCGTGATGCTCCTTCCATCACTGTTTCACCCTTCATAGTGTGTAAGAAATACCCAATCCTTTTCATTCTTCTCATAGAACCGTGCGCTCGAATATTTGTAATCTTCTGGCAGCTTGCAGAGCCCTGCCTTTACCGGGTTATTGTGGATGTAGTCAAGTTTCTGCCTAAACACCTCAGGCGACCACAACGGAACGCCCAATGAATTCCTTTCCCATACCTGGTGTTTGCGGTCTTTAGCATTTACCAGCAAGTCTTTCAATATTTCCGATTGTTGTTTGTGCATGGTCTTCAATATCTGCTGACCTGTATACTTTAAAAAATCACGCTGCACATCGCTGCGTTGGTGGTCACCCATCATTTGCCATATTAAATGGAAATGGTTGGACATGATAACGAAACCATAAACGTAAATACGTTGGGACTTGGTCAGATAGGTGAGGCTTTCAATGATAATGTCTTTGAATATGTCTTCTGTCAAGATGTGTTTCCACTCCAAACATGTAACAGTCAAAAACTCAGCATGCTCTTTTGAGAAAATCATTTCTTGCTTCATGAAACATAAAATTAATGAAACAGCCTGTTATCATCGTTCTCATGCTTTGTTGGTGAAATCAACGCGCTTTGCTCGCACGCAACACCAACAAGGACGGAGATGACGGATTTCTTAGTTGTGCAACAGCCACCCATGTTAGCGGCTGGGCTACTGTCCGTCAGAAATGCTGTCCGTCCAAGTTTGCACAAAAATTTATTCATTGTCTTGACCTGATATTTGTTTTAAATTCTTTACTGTGTTTTGAAAGTCGGAAAAAGCTGTCGCAAATTGCTCAGAATATTCGTAGTTACTGAATTGATACTCTTCATTCAATCCAGTATCAGTTCTTAAATTTATCTCTCCATATCTAACAATAGGAATTTCATAATTTCCTTTAAAACGTTTGTCTGGGCTGCCATTCTTATTGACTTTTGCCCAAGTCCTGTCAATTACTTTAGTGTCGCTTGGAATTGAACTTGTCTCAACAAACCTAACTGCACTATGAGAAAATCTAATTTCATTCAGTCCAACCAATGCAAACTTTTTTTGAGAAGAATACATGACAATAAAATTGGGATAAAAATATAAATCAGCACCATTTGCATTTTTAAACCACAACGGCTCAAAGTTGGATTTTATGTCTTCAATCATTCTAATCCCGACATTAACTTCTCTCTTTTTTACAACTGTTGAAGCTGCTGATCGAGTTACTTTAGTGTTTTCATATTGAGCACTTGTTACATCCCAAATCTTTTTTGAATTAGAGAGATTTTTAAAAGCAGAAACTACTCTTTCATATTTTGCTTTTATGTCAGGGTCAAATTCTATGTCAAGTCCCACATAACAATTTTCAATTTGTTCCACCAATTGTTTTATCGCATCCTTTTTTGCTTCAATGTCTGCTTTGATGTCGTCTGAAATTGACTTTTTAATCAGTCCTATAAGAAAGACATAGGTCAGCATTAATTTAAAGTTAGACCATGTCAAGGAAGCTCTAATTTTAAGCAAGTCCTTTTTTAATTCTATCCTTTGGTCGTGTGCAGCAATAATTGCTTCCTTAATACCTTGCATATCTTGACTTGTAATTTCTTGTATGTCGGCACTAAAAATATTGTCTGCAAACTCTGTTGTCTGAATCGGCTGAGGATTGAAATTGTTAGGCGAAGAATTATTACTGCTATCAGAAAGTTTTCGTCTATTATAAAGTCCTGTCCCAGGAATACCAGTGTTTAGATATGTTCCTGTTTTACCAAATGTCATATTTGCACCTCTAACACCGATAGAAGTGCTAATTCCACTTTTGCTAAAGTTCAAACGAACTCCGGGAATAATTTTAATTCTCTTGCGATAACTCCAAGCCATATTTTATTTTTTAATTTTTACTTTCCATTAAGTCGGTCGGTTGAAAGTTGCACTGTCGTCCAAGCCTTGCCGCTAACGGGCCGCGGCTTGGCGTAGTGGGGGCTTTAGGAGCATAAAACTGTCAACCGAGCACAAATGTTCAAATTTACCACGTCCGCCCCCATTACGCCAAACCGCTGTTAGCAGCCGCTTTTTCTTGTCATTTGTAGTAATAAAACCAATTACTTTCATAGTTGTTGTCGAAATTCTCTTTGCTGTCAAGGTAAATGTTGAAGTTGTCCCGCTTAAAATAACCAAACTCGTTGTATGGTTCTAAAATGTCAAAATACTTGTCTGCCCAAACTTTTCTTATTTCACTGTTTTCATAACGTTTCACTTGCTCGTCTGTGTATAGAAAGAACGTTGTCCCTGAAAATGCTCTTGAAATTTCCCAAAGTTCTTCGTTGCCAAGTTCTTTTTTTAGTTGAACAACTCTGTCTTGTGGAACACTTTCATTTGCTTCAATTCTTGCTATTGGCTCAAATGCACTATAATAAACCCAAACATTGTCTGTCTTATATTTTTCATTTTGGGGTTTAGTTAGAAAGTCAAACAGTCCTTTTTCTTTTACAATTTTCTGTTCTTTTAAAGTCTGCTTGAACTTGTCAGCAATTATTTTTTGTTTTTTGCCGTTAAAGTGTCCGCCATTTTCGTTGAAACTTTGTTTCTCTCTTTCAAATTCAAAGCAAATGTTTAGTCGTGGTCGTTTTTCTTTGTCAATGGTGTCGTAAATGATATTGATTGTCTTAACGCCAAATGTCGTGTCAATAAAATTAGCAAGTTCAACAAAGTCAGGGTTCATTGTTGCCTTGTCAAGCATTATTTGCTTTGTCATTTTGTATTCTTTGTCAGATGGCATTATCATTTTGTAACGGTCGTCTTAAAGTGGCTGCTAACTCCTAAATATACGCATGTCCACTGCGTATATCCATCTATAGGCGGTGGATATACTCAAGTTAGCTGCCTTCAGCCTTCTCTCCCACTCACACCAAACGTCATCCAACCCTACGACTTCTTCAACCCTTTTATTTCTCCCTTCCCAGCGTAGTTTCCTAAACCCCTTCAAATGCTATTTTATGATTTAACGCCTGCAGCAATTCTATTTTACTTAGCAAAGAATCCTTATTGATCCGCTTTACCTGAACCTGCAAAAGGCAATCTTCCTGGTATTCCTGCTGCAGGATTTTTATATCGAATTCTTTTACCAACCGCATTACCTCCGAAGTTTCATCATACGGATACCGGAACAAAAAATTTTCTGTTACATCTACCTCAATAATGGTTGCATGGTTCAATGCATCTTCTGCGGCATGCTTATAGGCCTGAACCAGGCCCCCAACTCCCAACTTGGTGCCGCCAAAATACCGAACTACAACTACCAGCACATTTGTTAAATCCCTTGACCGGATTTGCCCGAGAATAGGGTCGCCAGCAGAATGGTTAGGCTCACCATCATCTACCGCCCGAAACCGGGCCTTATCAGCGCCAAGCACCCAGGCAAAGCAATGATGGGTGGCATCAAAATATTTCTTTTTCAATTCGTCAATTCCCGACTTAACGTCATCTTCAGAACTTACCGGGCAGGCAAAAGCCAAAAATTTACTCCCCGATTCTTTGTATAAGCCTTCGGAATAAGATTGAACCGTACGAAAAGAAAAGGCCGCCATCTGTAACGCAAGCTATGTTTTTTACGTCCTACTGCTACGCTTGCTTAAACATCTTACATCTTGATGATCCATATTTTAAGGTGTATTTCGGTTTAAAATGAGCTCCGCAGCACCTGTAAAGAAAGAAAATCAGGTTCCGGATAAAAAATTTAAGTAGCGAGGCAACCTCTGATCCCGCCATAGAGTCTGTTAAACAGTAAATACAAAAAATATGAAAAAAACAGCAGCCACTTTCATTGCATTAATCTTTGCCTTCACCCTTGTGTTGGCTCAAAACAAAGAAACCAGAAATGTTGACACCTTCACAAAGATTGCCTTTCGGGTTCCCGGCAAGCTTTATTTGAAGCAAGGGCCTGTACAGAAAGTCGAATTGCAAGGGGATAGCGATATACTCTCAAAAATTGAAACTGAAGTAAGTGGCAGTCGCCTTAGCATTGGCCGCGAAGACGGTTGGAAAATGTGGAGAGATTGGGGCGATAATAAAATCACCGTTTACATTACCGTTAAAGATATTGAAGCCATCAGTGTGAGCGGATCGGGTGATTTAGTGAGCGAAGGAAAGCTTACTACAAAGGACCTTGATTTGAATGTGAGCGGATCGGGCAGTTTAAGGATACAAGTAGATGCCAAGGGTATGATGGAAGCAAATGTATCCGGCTCCGGGGATATTGAAGTGCAAGGAAATTGTAAATCACTTGAAAGCAAGGTGAGTGGTTCGGGTAAAGTAAATTATGATGGCGCAATTGCTGACCGTGCCAATGTAAATGTTTCGGGTTCTGGAAAAATTATAGCCAGCGGAACAGCGCGCCAGATCAAAACAACCATTAGTGGCTCGGGCGAAGTGCGTGCTGCTAACTTAGAGGTTGAAAAATGTGAAGTCCGGATTTCAGGTTCGGGTGATGTTCAGATTAACGTGAAGAGTGAATTGGATGCGAATATTTCAGGAAGCGGAACTGTTTCCTACAAAGGAAGTCCCAGCCAGGTTAACAGTCATTCATCCGGAAGCGGGAAGGTGAGGAAGATGTAAGCTAAGGTTGACAACCTTTTTTATCTCTGACAAGAAAGGTTGTCAACCTTAAA
>CAZNRJ010000075.1:0-10313 GCA_964574945.1 uncultured Ohtaekwangia sp.
AATTCGCGGAAAGCGTTCTTTTAAAATACAGAGATAGGGAAAAGTTTTATCGTCCTTTAGCAGGATGTTGTACTTGGGCTGGTATTGCTTGATGAAATTGTTTTCGAGCAGCAGTGCATCAAACTCTGTGTTGGCGAGCGTGAACTCGATCTTATTAATTTCAGAAACTAATTTTTCTGTTTTGCGATTGTACTGCGATTGTTTATTGAAGTAGCTGCCAACACGCTTCTTCAAGCTTTTAGCCTTGCCTACATAAATCAGGTCGCCTTCCTTACTATAGTAGCGGTATATCCCCGGAGAATCGGGCAGTGATGAAATTGAATCTTTTAAATCGGGCAGCACATTGTAAAATTACGAAGGTTAAATGAGGAATGACGAATTACAATGTTGCACAACTCGTCTTTCGTTATTTTAAATTCGTACTTCTTACATTCTAAATCGATCAATTATTAATGTCCCAGGGTTGTTCATCTTCATATTGCACGGAGTCATTAACAATATGGCGGGAGCAATCAAGTGTCATATCAAGCCCACTGGAAGGACGTTTAAACTGACCTTTTTTTATTCCACTGAGCGGATCCGCATATGCTTTTCGCATGAAGGCATCCCATATAGGTCTTGCAGTACGACCACCCTGTCCAAACAACCACGATGGAAAATGAATAGCACGTTCGTCACCACCGGTCCAGGCGCCAGCAACCAAATCATGGGTAACACCAATGTACCAACCATCCGATGCGTTATTGGTAGTTCCTGTCTTGCCACCAATTTCGTTATCAATACGAAGTTCCCGGCTCAATCCTAACGAAGTTCCGCCTTCTTCTTCGGCACCGCCCCGTAGCATATAAATCATTTTATAGGCTGTCTGTTCATTGATAGCTTCTTTAGTTTTTGGATTGAAAATTTCAATCACATTTCCATTCTTATCCTCAATGCGTGTGATGTAGATAGGTTGTGTGCTGATACCGCCATTTACAAAAGTTCCGTATGCGCCTATCATTTCAAACAAAGAAACATCGCTTGTTCCCAAACAAAGGGAAGGCACCGCATCTAATTGACTTTCTATTCCTACGCGATGGGCAAACTCAACCACGTTTTCTGCTTTTAGCTCCTGCATGATTTGCCCGGTTATTGAATTTACAGATTGCGCCATCGCTTGCCGGATTGTCATTTGCCCTCCTTTGCCACGAGACCCATCAGAATTAAGCGGATACCAGGGTGGTTGGTTCGGAATATAAAATTGAGGTGAAATATCTTTTTTAAGTAAGCATGGCGAATAACCATTCTCCATAGCAAGACCATATACGAAAGCCTTGAAAGTTGAACCTGGCTGTCGCTTACCTTGCTTCACATGGTCGAACTTAAAATACTTATGATTAAAACCGCCTACCCAAGCTTTGATATGTCCTGAGTATGGATCCATCGCCATAAAACCGGTTTGAAGAAATCGCTTATAATAATCTAAAGAATCGTAGCTGCTGAAAAGTGTATCGCGCTCACCTTCCCACGTAAAAACAGTCATTCGCTTTTTCAGCTTAAGCATAATTTTTAGTGAATCAGATTTTTCGCCATACTTTGCCGCATACATTTTATAAGCATCCGTTTGCCGAATTCTTCGTTCCAAAAAGTCTTTTATTTCCTTGCCATCATCATCCACCCAGGGGTTGCGTTTCCTCGCTTTCCATTCCTCTGTAAAAAGCGCTTGCAAAGGTTTCATGTGTTCGGTCACTGCCTCTTCAGCATACTTTTGCAAGCGGCTATCAATAGTGGTGTAGATTTTTAAACCTGAGTTATAAAGATCAATTCCTTTTTCGCGGCAATACTGAAGCAGGTAATTGCCAAGCACAGTGCGGAAATAGGTAGCGAGCCCTTCGTTTTGATTTTGTAAATTATATTTCAGCTCGATAGGCAGTGCCCGTATCGAATCGTATTGTTCCCTGGTTTTAAGTTTGTAGCCGTGCTTATGAACTTTATATAATACTTCATTGCGCTTGCGCAGCGAATTTTCAGGGTTGCGCTGTGGATTAAAATACGTTGCTGCCTGCAACATGCCCACCAGCACGGCAGATTCCTGCAGGTTGAGGCTATCGGGTTGTTTATTGAAATAAGTTTCTGCGGCAACTTTAATTCCAAATGCATTGCTGCTAAAGGGTACTGTGTTTAAGTACATGGCAATGATTTCTTCTTTGGTAAAATTCTGTTCAAGGTTCACGGAGATGATCCACTCTTTTGTTTTTTGAATAACGCGCTTAGGCATGCTCCCCAGCTTACCAAGCAAGCCATCAAGATTGCGATCTGCATTTTGTGTATACAGGTTTTTTGCAAGCTGTTGAGTAATGGTACTGCCGCCTCCTTGTTGATTAAACGTAAGTATTCCAATCATCACCCGGATGTAGGCTGGAAAGTCTAACCCCGAATGATTATAAAAGCGGTGATCTTCTGAAATAACCAATGTGTTAACAAGATCTTCTGAAAGCTCATCAAAATGGACCTGGCTCCGGTTGTAGCGGAAGTACCTGCCAAGCGAAACTCCATCGGCAGAAATAATTTCGGAAGAAAGATCATTCTCAGGATTTTCAACTTCTTTCAGGCTTGGCATTTCGCCATAGAGGCCAAACAAGTTTATGCTAACGGTAAAGATGTAAAGCGGAAATCCCAACAGGAAACAAAAGAAGGCGATCCAAATATATTTGATTGCCTTGCCCAGCCAGGGTTTTTCAATCCCGAGGAGCTTATTGGTTTTGTTTTTGATAGTTTCGATCAAAGAAGGTGAGGTACTCATCCAGTGCCTTAGTTCGGTAGAAAATTTGAAAGTTATCTTTTGTTATTACAAAGCTATAGAATTTATGGTTTGAAAATGGCTTGCCCGTTGCAATCTGGGCGAGGAATTTGTCGAAATAGCTGAGGGCGGCTTCACGGTTGGGCAGGTCGGTCACGATGGTGATTGTCTTTTCTTCGTTGAGAATAATATTGCTGGTATTCAACTTCAGGTCTTTCCATTGGGTGGCATTAAATTTCTCTAACGTAGTTGAAACCGGATTTGTAATCCGATCTTCTGTTGTATAGACAATCACAAAACTGTGAACGCCTTCCATTGACTTAATAAACTGTATGCCTTTTGACCGCTCAAGTTTTGCGATAAGCGTTTTAGAAGCAGCGAGTAGTTGTTCAGCATAAGGCTTCAGCGCATCATCAGGATATTTTTTAATAAACTCCCCCAGTTCAAACTGATAACGCGTAACATCTTCGGTTTTTCCGGTAATGAGAATTTTCAGCAATTCAAGTTGGGGCGTAAAACTCGTTTCACCTTCCTGCATGGCAAGCCTGATTCGGTCTTGTGCCGGCCGCAGGTTGTTGGTCTGGTAAAATGCATACGCTTCTTTATAAAGCAACTTTTGTTTTTCTGCGGCCACGCTTGTTTCGCGCAGATAATCGGGATTAATAAGAATGCGCGTAAAATTTGATTGGGGATAATTGGTCTTTAAGAGTTCTGCATATTTTTCCGCTTTCGCGGGATCTTTGTCGCGTGAGATTAAGTATAGCTTATAAAGCACTTCGGGTTCAAACTCTGATCCCGGAAACCGGTTCAATAGTTTTGTATAAGATTGCGAGGCGTTTTCTTTTTCATTGAGCTGGAAGTAATACAAGTCGCCCAGTTTAAAATAAGCCTCTTCTATCTCAGCTAAAGCTTCGGCACGTTGATTATCCGTGCGCGGAATTTGAGCAATGAGTTTCCCTACTTCATCTACTTCCTCCGTTGCTTTTATTTCCCCGGAAGGGGATTTTTCATTTCCCGGCACCTGGGCAACTTCTGTATTGAGTTCATTAATTACGGTAGACTTGTTTGACCTTCGCCAATTATCCGCTAATGGAATAGCGCCCCAGATACGCTTAAACTCAGACTGACCTAATGACACAGCGGAAGGGTTTCCAAAATACCAATCGGCAGTAGCGTTTGACTCAGTATTGAAAAACGAACTGTTTTGATTAGTACCACTACTGCCGGTTGAACTGCGTCTCTTTTTTTTCTTGTTGGAAGTGGCTAATGCTAATTTACGTTTGGCCATTACCGAATCGAGCTTATTGCGCACGGTAAGTGAATCAAACGAGGATAATGAGAGCAAACTATCATTCCAGGTGATTGCTTCGGTGTATTTGGCAAAGTCGCCAAGTATCTCCTGGCGTTTCTTTATGTTTTCATAATTCTCGAAATCTTTAGGCAAGGCGCCTATGGCACTATCGTAATACAATTTTGCCTGGCTATATTTTTTTAAGGAATCAAAACTTACCTGGCCTATCCGTAAGTAGGCGCTTCCCTGGATGCGCTTATTGGTGCCTGCGTGTGCAGACTTAGAGTAACTTTCAAGGGCATCATTCAACCGGCCGTGCTTGCGGTCAAACTCACCAAACTCATAATATATCTTATCCCTGAACTCCTGATTTTTTGTATCGGCCAGCATCTTTTCAAACTGTGCACGAATATGACGGATATCTTTTTTGCCTGTTAGCTGGGCAACCTGGGCCATATTTAAACGGGCATAAAAATCTATTTCATATTCCGGGCTAGTGGCAATACACTTTCGATAGTAGTTGAAAGCCTCCGCGTCAAAACCAAGCTTTTGATAAACCTGCCCTACCAAAAAATAAATTCTTCCCTTGCGGTCTTTTCGCCCCAACAGCGAATCCGCTTTAGTCAGGTTACGCACCATGTAATCATAGTCGTTGCGTATTTGATAATAGTATGCCTTCTGCAAGTAAAGTTCTTTCTGGTTAACCTTACTTAGTTTTTCTTTTTCCAGGAAGCGAAAGGTTTCTTCGGCCCGCACGAAATCATTTTGTTCCGTGAAGGTTCTTAGTAATTGTATCAATGCATGATGCCGGGTATTGATATCCTGGCTATGGGTGTTTACATACTTAAAAGTCAGTATAGCATTGGGATAGTCACCCGCATACAAGCGGGCTTTGCCTACCAACACATAATTTTCATGCACCCACTTGCTGTTTGGATGGCGTTGGATAGACAAAGACGCCATCTTAATAATTTCCTCTGTATCCTTTGTATATGATTTTGCTAAAATAGTATCTAACCGTGGGAAGAGCCTTAGTATTTGGTTAGGATCGTCATCTAAACTTTTTAAGATAGTTTTTTCAACTTCACGGGTTTTTTCGCGCGCATAATAATAACCGTTATAGTGAGCTGTTACGTTATGAAATATATTACTGGTAACATTATTCTGTTCAACAGAGCAAGCCATGAAGATGCCAGCGAACAGTAATACCTGAATGAAACGAATGAATATGCGTGCAGACAATGTAAAATCCCGTTTTAATCTACAAACGTAAAAAACAGATATTCAATATTATAATCAATCAGAATCTCTAATTTTGCTGAAATTAACTAATTGAAACCGAAAAAGACTATATCCGAACGCCTCACCACCAAATACCAGGTGGTGATTCGCAACGAAGAAAACCTGGCGGAGACATCCAGTACCGGATTTACCTATGCCAAGGTGCTGGTTATTTCAGTTTCGGTATTCTTACTGCTATTTGCGTTTAGTCTCTTTTTATCAAAGACTTTATTGGCAAAATGGTTCGATCCCAAGTATGCCCAAATGGAAGCCAACAAGAAGTTGTATGAGCTGGCCGTAAAGGTTGATTCGCTGGCGGTGGAGGTAAATCAAAAAGATTTGTTCATTCAAAACTTTCAACGCGTGTTAAGTGGCGATACATCAAGTGGATTTACAGACCCGGCCGAAGTATTGGGGGGGCGAAATAAACCCGTGACGGCAGTTGGCAATATGGATTTGGCAGCCTCCGATTCATTGTTCAGAAAGGAGTTTGAAAAGAGTGAGTTCTCATTAGTTACGCTGGCGAGCGGTAAATACCGTGAGTTGCAAGAGATGTTTTTCTTTACACCCATTACGGGTTTTGTATCCGATCATTATGATATTAAGAAAGGTCACTATGGAATAGATGTAGTAGCAAAAACAAATGAACCTGTAAAGTGCGTTGCCGATGGCACGGTGGTGATGGCCTCGTGGACGCAGGATGCAGGGCACGTGATTGCTGTGCAGCACCGGGGCAACCTGGTTACCGTGTATAAGCACAATGCCGGATTGTTAAAAAAAGTTGGTAGTTTTGTGAATGCCGGTGATATTATCTCTATAGTTGGCAACAGTGGAGAGATGACCGATGGGCCTCATTTGCATTTTGAAATGTGGTACAATGGCAATTCGCTCAATCCGGAAGATTTTGTAACATTTTAACCCACAAGCCATGTTAACATCAAAAGAACAGAAAAGAGTAGCGGATGAGATTAGCAATTCCAGCAATGTGATTGGAAAAGGCACCGTGCTGGAGGGGAACATTGAGACATACGGCAACATTCGCATTGAAGGAAAAGTGATTGGAAGCGTTAAATCCAAATCAAAGATTGCCCTGGGTCACTCGAGCCATATTGAAGGCAATATCATCGCACAGAATGCGGATATTGAAGGCGAAGTAAAGGGAAAGCTGGAGATCTCTGAGTTGCTGGTATTGAAGGCAACAGCTAAAATTCATGGAGACATCCTTACGGGAAAATTAGTAGTTGAGCCCGGAGCTGTTTTCAACGGAAGCTGCAAGATGGGCGCTATAATTAAAGACATTAAGATTGGCGAAAGCAATGGCATGCATGCCCTTCGCCCCGAAGGTGCCAGGGCTAATTAAGTTGATACGGGATTCTTGTCCAAGATTAAGAATCAAGTATCCAGCATCGAATATCCGGCATGAAACAACCAAACTCCTTTATAAAATATAGCGGGCTTGGCCTGCAAATGCTGGTTACAATGGGTGTTGGTGCGTGGCTCGGGCTAAAACTTGATCAATACCTGGAACTAAAATATCCAGTCTTTTTAATCACCTTTATTTTTGTTCTTTTTGGTGGGCTCATGGTTCAACTGTATCGTAACCTAAACAAGGATTAGTGATAAGTTAACAATGAAATGGAGCCTGGTTTCTATAAAAAAGTATTGGCTATCAGGGCGACTCAACGATCAACTGTTAACAATTCACGATTAACTTAACACTCAGGTGCTCCGCTTTTTAATTGGCCTTTCACTCGCTGCGGTATTTTTAGTACTCATCCTTTGGGGAGGCGCTTTTTTAAACTGGTGGTTGTTCCCCTCTTTTTGGAAAGAGATTGTTTTCTTCCTGTTCTTCATTACACTGATTCTTACAAACTATCTTTTCAAACTCCGCAAAAAACAACCGCAGGTTTTTGTTCAGTTTTACCTGCTTTCAATCACTTTAAAAATGGTAGCCGGTCTTGGGTTTGTATTTCTTCTGGTCTGGAAAGCCCCAACTGAAGTGCGCGGTAATGTTGGGCTCTTTATAATTTCATATGTGCTGTTTACCGGTTTGGAAGTGATCTTTTTAATGAGGCAGGCCGGCCCGGGAAAAGACTAAGGCACCTGCCCAAAATTCGGGCAAAACATTTTTTTCAGAAAGGATAATTGATACTTTTGCAGTCCAATTAAAAGCCTTTGTTCCAGCAGTGATGAATAAGCCCTTTTTTGATTCAAAATCAACGCTTTTAGCCCTTTTTTTAATCGTTTTGGCAAGCGCTTTTTCTCCTGTTTTTGCATCGGAAGAAGAGGGTCATGGTGAGCCTGCTCCCTTCAATGCCAGCGAAGTTATTTTACATCACGTTAAGGACGACCACCAGTGGCACATTGCCGATTGGGCTGTTGTTAAATTGCTAATCATTGTTTATTCTGAAGAGAAGGGTCTAGATGTTTTTTGGTCAAGCCGTTTTTATGATGCCCATCACAAAGAAGTTGAATACAACGGTTATAAATTAGAGCATAATCACATCACATTAGCCGAGTCCGGCAAACCAGTGTTTGATATTTCCATTACCAAGAATGTTTTGATGCTGCTAATAACTTCATCGGTAATGATGTTTGTATTTTTGTCAGTTGCTAAAGGTGCAAAAAAGAATAAAGGTAAAGCCCCCAAGGGTATTCAGTCATTCTTTGAACCCATTATTCTCTTTGTAAGAGATGAAATTGTTAAGCCCAATGTTGGCCCCAAATACGAAAAGTATTTGCCATATATGCTTACACTATTTTTCTTTATTCTGTTTGGAAACTTAATCGGACTGCTTCCCGGTTTCGGTAACCTTACGGGAAACATTGCTGTAACCATGACGCTGGCCGTGCTTACTTTTTTAATCACAACCTTTAGTGGTAACAAAGGGTATTGGGGTCACGTGTTCTGGACTCCCGGTGTACCGCATTGGTTGCGGATTGTTATTTTACCGGTAGAGGTTGTTGGGCTTTTTACAAAGCCGTTCTCATTAATGATTCGTTTGTTTGTTGCAATCACCGCGGGTCACATTGTGATTTTAGGAATCATTTGCCTCACGTTTATTTTTAAAAGTATTGCAGTGGGAGTTGGAGCGTCTCTGATTTCACTGTTTATAAATTTGATTGAATTGTTGGTAGCGGCAATTCAGGCTTATGTATTTACCATGTTCTCATCGCTGTACATTGGTATGGCGGTGCAAGATCCTGATCATCATTAAAAAAATTAAAGATATCCCTTCGGCTAAGCCGGAGGGCTTGTTTCACTTAAATAAATAAATCTATGTTAACCGTTCTTTTAGACATCTATCTGGCAGTAATGGGCGCAGGTATTGGTGCTGGTCTGGCTGCAATTGGCGCTGGAATTGGTATCGGTCGCATTGGTGGTTCTGCAATGGAAGGTATGGCTCGTCAGCCGGAAGCTTCAGGCAAAATCCAAAACGCGATGCTTATTATTGCGGCATTGATTGAGGTGGCTGCGCTTTTCGCGCTGGTTATCGCCTTCATTGTAGCAACAAACGCAAAGGTGTAAGAAAACCAGCCTCAGCAATGGGCTGGGGCGGTTTTTTTTTAAATGGTTCATAGAAACAACACGAATTAATTATCTGAAAATATGGATTTGCTACTACCCGGTCAGGGCCTGATCATCTGGCAATTAATTATCTTCCTCGGCCTTTTCTTTCTATTGGCCAAGTTAGCCTGGAAGCCAATTCTTACTTCGCTAAAGGAGCGTGAAGAATCAATTCAACAAGCATTGGATTCTGCAGAGAGTGCCAAAAAAGAAATGGCAAGCTTAAAAGAAGACAATGAAAAACTGTTGCGTGAAACCCGCGATGAGCGTGATAAAATTTTGCGTGAGGCCCGCACTGCGGCTAACCGGATTCATGATGATGCCCAGGCCGATGCAAAGAAAAATGCTGATCGCTTAATTGAAGATGCAAAAGCAATTATCCAAACCGAGAAGAATGCAGCCCTCCGCGATGTGAAGGAACAAGTAGCCCTGTTTTCGTTGGACATTGCTGAGAAATTGATTAAGAAAAATCTTTCTGACGATAAATCGCAGAAAGAATTGGCGAATACATTCATTAAAGATTTAAAGCTTAACTAAGCTATGGCAGATTCACGGGCAGCTTCCAGGTACGTTAAGTCATTGCTGGGCTTGGCAGTGGAACGCGGTGTATTGGAAGAAATTAATTCCGATATGCACATGTTTGATCGCGTATGCATGGCCAACAGGGATCTTGTGAACATGTTGCGCAGCCCTATCATTCGCCATGATAAGAAGAAAAATATTTTACATGCCTTGTTCAAGGGGCGCGTAAATCCGCTCACGATGGATATAATAGATATCCTTACGCGCAAGAACCGGGAGCCGCTTTTGCCAACGATCGCAAAAGAATTTAATGTTGCCTACAATGTTTATAAAGGAATTGCCAAGGCAACGATTACGACAACAGTGCCTATGGATGCGGCATTGCGTGCCGAGATTGAAGCCGTTGTAAAACAGTTGAGCAACAAAACCCAAATTGAACTGACCGAAAAAACCGACCCTGATTTAATTGGAGGCTTTGTGTTGAATGTTGGCGATCGTCAGATAGACGCTTCTATTAGCGGCAAGTTGAAGCATTTGAAATTAAAGTTTTCAGAGAATCAGTTTATAAAAGAAATCTAATAATTAAAAAATACAATCTCATAACTAACAGTTTATGGCAGAGATCAGACCCGAAGAAGTTTCAGCAATATTGAGGGAACAATTATCACAATCGCGCACAGACGCGCAATTGGAAGAGATTGGTACCGTGTTAACCATTGGTGATGGAGTAGCCCGTATCTATGGCCTTACCAAGGCGCAAGCGGGTGAGCTTATCGAATTTGAAAATGGACTAAAGGCATTGGTACTAAACCTTGAAGAGGATAATGTTGGGGCCGTATTGTTAGGGGATGGTGAAGGAATAAAAGAAGGCG
>CAZNRJ010000075.1:10323-13299 GCA_964574945.1 uncultured Ohtaekwangia sp.
AGAAGGCGCTACCGTAAAACGTACGGGCGAAATTGCTGCCGTAAAAGTAGGCGATGGTTTGCTGGGCCGTGTGGTGGATACATTGGCGCAGCCTATTGATGGCAAAGGCCCTGTTGAAGGCCAGTTGTATGAAATGCCGTTGGAACGCAAAGCTCCGGGTGTAATTTTCCGTCAGCCGGTAAACGAGCCTTTACAAACGGGTATCAAAGCGATTGATGCCATGATCCCGATTGGTCGTGGCCAGCGTGAGCTGATCATTGGCGATCGTCAAACCGGTAAAACAGCGGTTGCGATTGATGCTATCATCAATCAAAAAGAATTTTACGAAAAAGGCCAGCCGGTATTTTGTATCTATGTTGCTATCGGGCAGAAAGCATCAACCGTTGCAAGTGTAGCGGCTACGCTTGAGAAAGCTGGTGCGTTGAAATATACGGTGATTGTTTGCGCCTCGGCTGCAGACCCTGCACCTATGCAATTCTTTGCCCCTTTCACAGGAGCAGCGATTGGTGAATTCTTCAGGGACACCGGACGCCCGGCACTTGTAATTTATGATGACCTTTCGAAACAAGCAGTTGCTTATCGCGAAGTGTCTTTGTTATTGAGAAGACCTCCGGGTCGCGAAGCATATCCGGGTGATGTATTTTATCTTCACTCACGTTTGCTTGAGCGGGCTGCCAAGATCATTAACAACGATGGCATTGCCGCAAACATGAATGACCTTCCTCCCTCATTAAAAGGCATTGTGAAAGGAGGCGGTTCATTAACGGCACTTCCTATCATTGAAACACAAGCCAATGACGTTTCGGCATATATCCCAACCAACGTAATTTCAATTACGGACGGACAGATCTTCCTTGAGACGAACTTATTCAACTCCGGTATCCGTCCTGCGATTAACGTAGGTATTTCAGTTTCACGTGTGGGTGGTAATGCGCAGATCAAATCCATGAAGAAAGTGGCAGGTACGTTGAAGTTGGACCAGGCTCAGTTCCGCGAATTGGAAGCGTTTTCAAAATTCGGTTCTGATTTGGATGCAGCTACAAAGCTTACCATTGAGCGCGGTCGCAGAAATACAGAAGTACTAAAGCAAGCTCAGTATGCACCGGTTCCGGTAGAAGAACAGGTGGTGATGATTCTTGCCTCCACAAAAGGATATATCGATCGCGTGCCTGTAGTGAAGGTAAAGGATTTCGAGAAAGAATTTATTGATTTGATGCGTGCTCAGTATAAGCAGGTATTGGATAACTTCCACGTGGGCAAGTTTGAAGATGAAGATGTTGCTTTGGTGAAGAAGGTAGCAACCGAATTAGCATCTAACTATTGATCATTTAAAATTCAAGATTCAAAAAAAAGTCCGGTTCAATTTTGAATTTGAAATCTTGAATATAAAAGTATATGGCAAGTTTAAAAGAAGTTAAGAGTCGTATTTCCTCGGTAATCTCAACACAACAGATTACAAAGGCCATGAAAATGGTGGCGGCAGCTAAGTTAAGGCGTTCCCAGGAGCGCATTACTCAGATGCGACCGTACGCTCAAAAGCTCACTCAACTTTTTCAAAATCTTTCGGCAGCCAATCAGCGTGAGCAGGCCTGGTACAGCCAGTCTCGTCCTGAAGAGAAAATCCTGCTGGTAGTTATTACTTCCGATCGTGGACTTTGTGGCGCTTTCAATAGTAGCATCATGAAAGCAACCAACCGGGTGATAGCAGAAAAATATTCCCGGCAGCAGGCTAAGGGAAACATTACGATTCTGCCTTTAGGAAAAAAGGGGTTTGAATATTTCGCTAAGCGTAATTTGAAAATGGTTGATAAATATTCAACTGTTTTTCAACACCTGTCTTTTGATGCTGTTGCTGCCGCAGGTGAATTTTTAATGGATTCCTTTAAGGCAGGGGAGTATGATAAAATTGAAATAGTGTACAACGAATTCAAAAACGTAGCTACACAAATTCTTCGGGTTGAGCAGTTCCTTCCGGTGTTGCCTCAGGTTCAGGAGCAAAAAACAACAGAAGTAGATTATATTTATTTACCTAACCAGGAAGAGATTGTAGTTGGCTTAGTGCCAAAGGCATTGAAAATTCAATTGTATAAAGCAGTGCTGGATTCAAATGCTGCCGAGAACGGAGCCCGTATGACAGCTATGGATAAGGCAACAGAAAATGCAGGCGATCTTTTAAAAGACCTGAAGTTGACGTACAACCGCACACGGCAAGCAGCTATCACAAAAGAAATTTTGGAGATTGTGGCCGGTGCCGAAGCGCTGAAGACTTCTTAATTGATATCAATTCTAAAAGAAGACTCCCTGCGAAAACAGGGAGTTTTTTATTTATGGAAATACTGATCCGATTCTATAGAATGTGCAACCTGCTCAGTTTAGATGTAGCAGCAGGGGCCGTCATCTGTTCGCTCTATTTTTCGAAACTGCTGTCCGTTACACCAAGGGTTCAGGGAATGTTAGCGTTGGGTCTTACAGTATGGGTTATTTATACAGTAGATCGTTTACTCGATGTAAAAGCGATGACAAGCTCAGCTGCCAGTGAGCGGCATCAGTTTCACCAGCGCTATCAAAAATTGTTGTGGACATTTTCCATACTGGCGGGCCTGGCAACAATCAGTTTTGTTTATTTTTTAAGGCCTCCCGTTTTGATGGGAGGAATTTTTCTCTCGCTTTTAGCGGGGTTGTATTTGCTGCTTCAAAAATACCTGAAAGCAAAAGAATTCTTTGTGGCTGTTATCTACACAGCGGGTGTTCTCCTTACATCCCTGTCAGTAACATCGGTTGAAGTTTCTTATGTAGAGTACTTGTTAATCGTGCAGCTTTTTATTGTTGCCTTAATTAATCTCCTGCTTTTTTCCTGGTTTGAATATGACATGGATAAACAAGATGGACACGCATCGTTTGCCATTCGGTGTGGCAGGACTACAACCGGCAACTGGTTAATCGGTTTAGGGGTTATTAATTTTTTAATTACGGTCT
>CAZNRJ010000076.1:0-3109 GCA_964574945.1 uncultured Ohtaekwangia sp.
ATCAGGCCATGCCGATGTTGAAACCAATGTTGTACTGGGAACCGGTGATGTGGGAATCAAAGCCATTATGAAACAAGCCCGCAAAGCCGGAGTAAAGCATTTCTTCATCGAAGATGAATCTTCACATGCCGCTGAGCAAATCCCGCAAAGTCTTTTGTTTCTTAAATCGTTGAAGTGATTTTTCACAACTACGAATTTTTCATCACCAATGCTTGCCCACAACTCCTACTTCCCACTCAAATTTTCCGTCACCATCAGCACAAAATCTTTTCCCTTCACAAAACCTTTGCCCCACTCTGCTTCATACTTATTGGTAATGCCCAGCGCGGCTATGTCTTCTACCTTCTTGCCTTTCTTTAAGGCAGCTGCCACCTGGTCGCGGATATCGGCAATGCCATCGCGCACTTTTTTTACATCGGCTTTGGTTGCCACCTCGCCATGGCCGGGTATTACTTTGGTATTGTCATCCAACAGCAATAAAATTTTATCAAGCGTGTTGATGAATCCATTGACCGAACCGCCATTGGAAAAATCAATGTAAGGATAACCATAGCGAACAAAGGCATCGCCTGTATGCACCACATTGGCATTTTTAAATTGCACAATCACATCGCCATCGGTATGGCCGCGATCGAAGTGATGCAGAATTACATCCTCGCCATTCAAATGAAAATTCAATTTGTCGGCAAACGTAACCATCGGCCACGCCAGCTGATCGCGCGGGGGTGTTGTGCGGTTGGTTCGCGTGTTTACCGTTTCTTTCATCATACGATTGCGCACATTATCATGAGCTACCAGGGTAGCTCCCATTTTATTAAAATTTTCATTGCCTCCACTGTGGTCGCCATGCACATGTGTGTTGATGGCAAAGCGGATTTCACCCGGGTGAAGTGTTTTAATAGCGCCATTGATTTTATTGGAGAGTGGCGCAAACTGATTATCGATCATCAGCGTTCCTTCATCACCAATCAGCACACCAATGTTTCCGCCCGAGCCTTTTAACATATACACCTGATCCGTAATTTTTATTGGTTGTATTCTTACCGTGTCATAGTTCGTTTGGGCAAACGTACCTGTGGAAAGAATTAAAAACAGGAAGGTTAGTCTTAGTGGCTTCATAATTATTACATAAATCATAAGTGATGAGATAAAGTTAGCTAAATAAACTAACCGATGTTACCGTACCCGATTCTTTCTATATTGAGGCAACTTAAAAACCCTTCTCCCCTTGACAAACCTCAATCAAAACACACCCGGCTTCTTCAAGCGAAATTATTTTACCCGGCATCATCCTGCAATCTGTTCTCATTGGCGGTGGCTATGCTACCGGGCGCGAGATTATTGAGTATGGCGGAAAATTCGGAGCCAGCGGGTGGATCAGCGGACTTACAATCTTTTTTGGCTTCTCATTGATTTCTATTTTATCGATTGAAGCCTGCCGCCAGTGGAAGGTGTACGATTACAAATCGTTGTTAAAGAAATTAATTGGCAAAGGCTGGATCGCCTATGAAATTGTTTACCTCTTGCTTGCCATTCTCATCATTGCCGTAATGGCTTCGGCTGCGGGAGAAATTCTTAACAGCACGTTAGGCTTCCCGCAGTGGGTTGGTATAATCCTAATTATTTTATTGGTTGGCTTCCTTAACTATAAAGGGGATGAAGTGATTGCCAGGCTGGAAACGATTGGCACGATCGCGCTTTTTGCTGCCTATATAATTTTTGCCATCACGGTTTTCTCCAGCAGAGGTTCAGAAATTGCTGCAACATTCAGCCGGTGGGATACCAGCTACCACCCCGATGCACCCAGCCTCGGTTTGCTTCTCTGGACAGGCATACTCTATGTGGGTTATAACTTAGCGGTATATCCCGCTTCATTTTTTACCTACAAAGGAATTCAATCGAAACGCGAAAGCATTTTAGCCGGCTTTGCTTCGGGGTTATTGATGACGGTGCCGTGGTTCTTAACTTACTTCGCCATACTTGCCTACTACCCGGATACAAATGTGTTGGCCGCCACCGTGCCGTGGTTAAAAATGTTGGAACCCTTTCATCCCGTATTGATTGTTGTATTTGGAATTGTTGTAGGCTGGACGTTAGTCGAAACAGCAACCGGAATGATTCACGCCTTTATCAGTCGCGTGGAAACAGAGGTGCTGGAACGAAAAAAGATGCCGCTTAAAAAAACTACCAAAGCAATCATTTCTGCAGCAGCACTAATAGGAGCTTTAGTGCTGGCGCAAGTAGGTATTATCGATTTGGTGGCCAAAGGGTATGCGATAATGGCCTATGCCATGATTGCTGTTTACGGATTGCCATTGCTTTTCTTTTCAGGAAAGCTGTTATTTAAAAAATGAAAAAGAATCTAATAACTTATTCTTTTGCTGCAATAATGGTATTAGGTGTTGTTTTGCTTTACAAAACTTCACCTATTCGATTTTTCTCCATAGACCTGTTTAAAAGAATTAATGACAACTTATTCCATACATTTAAAATCGCTCCACGCGTCAATGAAGAGATCATAATTTTAAATATTAGCGAACTACCACAGGAAAGAATAGTTCCATTGGTTGATGCTCTCTTAACCTACTCTCCAAAAAAAATTGGAATCAATCTATGTCATTTCAAAAAAGTAGATTTCGATCATTTTGAAAAATATTCGGAAAATGAAATGATAATTATTGCTTCTTGCATTGAAGGTTCTGAAAATAGTTTAAGTCGAAAAATAGAAAACAGAAACAGGGTGACTCACTTTAAAAATGACAGACAAGATTATTTTGAATTTAATTTGTTGAATGACATAAATATTATCAATAAAAGAAACAATAAAACCGAACGAATAAATTTTATTGGTTCCTGTTTCAATGGCGCTTTTTACTGCCACAATTTGGTTTCGATGGATAATTTAAGTCTCGATTTTCTGCAAGGAAAAATTTTACTATTAGGCTATGCTATTCGCAATATGGTGAAGATATCTCCTCTTTTACTAATGCCCGTATAACTCCGATGAATAAAGAATATGGAGAAGAATACATTCCTCCAGATATGTTTGATACAGAGATTTCAGCAAATATTATTTCCAGCATTAGCAATCAGGATTTTATAAATGAGG
>CAZNRJ010000076.1:3119-12186 GCA_964574945.1 uncultured Ohtaekwangia sp.
ACTGTTCGCAACTTTAACTCAGGTTACCATTATCAATTTTATAAAAACAAGATGGTTATTGGTCAACTTAGCTATTACTATCTTAGTTTTCTTTCTTTTAAACATGGTTGGATCAATGCTTATTGTTTATCTATTCTCCATCAATTATTATATAGAACTTCATGAAATGACTCTACTCCTGGTAATCGTAGGAGTATTTACATTCGTACATAATTTGGTGTCGAAAAGAAAATTATCTAAGAAATGAAAACTAAGAGATACTCTTTCCGAATTAGGCATTAAATGTCCTAAAGAAATTCACTATTCATTTTTCAATGTCTCAGTAGGATTGATCCTTGACGTTTTGAATGTGAAATAACTCAGCGTGATCCAGGAAATAATGAGTAAAATCAGACTGGAAATCACAAAAACCATCGGGTGTATCCCTACCTGGTAAATAAAATTATCCAGCCATCGGTCCATCATCCACCAGGCTACAGGTGTGGCAATTAGTATGGCAATAAGAATTAGCTTGGTGAAGTCGTTCAACAACAAAAAGATCAGTCCTGATACAGATGCCCCCAACACTTTTCTTATGCTGATTTCCTTTAAGCGTTGATTGAAGGTTAGCATGGCCATGGCAAACAATCCAAAGCAGGCAATTAAAATAGCAAGCGAAGCGAAAGAAGCAAATATGATTCCCGTTCGCTCCTCGGCAATGTATTGCTTGTTTAGCCTGTCATCAAGGAAAGCGAATTCAAATTCAAAACTATCATCGAATTGAACATATATCTTTTTGATCAGGTCCAGTTTTGCATCAAGATTGGAAGGATCCAGTTTAACGATTAAATGATTGTAGGAAGGATAAGAAACAAAGATAAGCGGCTGTATGGGTTCGTGTAATGATTGAAAGTGAAAGTCCTTCATCAGGCCAATCACACGACCGGTAATCGTTCGTCCGTAAGCTTCCCACCTGATTTCTTTACCCACCGGATTTTCCAATTGTAATTGACTGGCACCTGTTTCATTAATAACAAAAGCAACCCCGGAGTCTGCCTGGCTTTGCGGAAGGAAGAAGCGCCCGTCCGCCAATTCAATATTCATGGTTTTAAGAAAATCATAATCAACAAAGGCTTCTGAGAAATCAAGGGCATCTTCGGGGTGTTCAACCGAGAAAACCGAATTCTGATTATATTGTCCACCCGGCAAATTAGAACTGGCCGAAACAGCAGTGACTCCTTCAACCCGCAGCAACTCGGATTTCAAAGCATCTAACCTTCTGCTTACAGCTTCATTTTTCAGCGGTATTACCAGAACTTCTTCTTTATTAAATCCAAGATTTTTATTGCGGATGAAGTTCAATTGATTAAAGATTACAGCCACCCCGGTAATCAGCGCCATTGAAATACTGAACTGTGCCACCAACAAGACTTTTCTTAATGTAATACCCTGAGCTGAACCCATGTATTTTCCTTTCAAAATGGATTGCGGGCGGATAGCAGAGAGCACCAGGGATGGATAAGCGCCCGCGAGAATGCCGGTGATTAACCCAATTCCCAATAGCATAGGCAAAGTAGTCCCATCTAAATAGTTTAAATTATAGTTCTGCCCTGTGATTGAATTATAGGCCGGCAAACTTATTTCGATAATAAATATTGATAACCCCACGGCAAGAAGTGCAATGAGAACCGATTCACTCAAAAATTGAATAGTCAGTTGCCTTCTGAAAGCACCAAGGGTTTTCCGAATCCCGATTTCCTTTGCACGCTCGGCTGATTTAGCCGTCATCAGGTTCATGAAGTTAATGCACGCTATAATTAATGTGAGTAAAGCGGCAGCAGCCATGATGTACACATATTCGATGTTTCCATTCGGTTCAAGTTCCCAACGTAAATGAGATCTCAAGTGAATATCTTTAATGGGCTGCACCCGAAAGCCAATGTTGTTTGCCAACGCACTGCGAAAATATTCATCACTAAATTCAATGTACTTTCGTGACCACTGCATGAGCTTCGCTTCCAGTTCTTTGGGGTCAGTCCCCGGTTTCAGCCGTAAATAATTATAATGACCGAAATCTTTCCAGGTGTAATACTCATTATCCGGGTCAAGTGATTTCTCCCGTACATACGAAGCCAGCAAATCAAAATGAAAATGACTTCGCTCAGGAATGTCTTTAAAGACAGCCATCACTTCAAGTAATTCGGCATCGGAACCCACGGCCAGGTGTTTTCCGATAGGGTCATCTTCACCAAAATATTTTTTGACAGCCGCCTCGGAAAGTAAAATACCATTTACACTCTTCAACGCTTTTTTCGCATCACCACGTACTATGGGCAATTGAAACACCTCAAAGAATGTGCTATCGACCATGAGTGCATTTTGCTCATCGAATTTTAAATCTTTTTCGAGATTACGTATCGAAAATATTTCGCGGGTTAAACCGGCAGCCCAATAGGGAGATAAACTAACTGCACTTTCTACTTCCGGAAAATCATTTACCAGGGCCTGGGCCATAGGATGTGGTGTGCGGGTTTGTGGGTTTCCACTTTCCCATGTGATTCTATACACGTTTTCATAATCCGGAAAGAACTGATCATACGTTAGCTCATGATTCACGTACACAGAGATAAGGAAAACACACGCTAAGCCGAGTGCCAGGCCGAACACATTAATACCCGATTGCAAACCATTCTTTAAGATGTTGCGGAAAGCTGTTTTAAAATAATTTATAAACATGCCATAGATTGTTGATTGACAAATAGCCCATTACCAAGAATTAAACCAAAAATAAAAGTTTGATTATCACCTCAATTCGAATGGTTAATAAAAAAAGTCGTTCGTTTTCGATCGGTTATGTTCGAATGTGGGCGCTCTAAATTTGGAATAAACATGCTGAATTTAATCTTGGAATACATATCCCATCTCAAGATTAATTTCTCGATAAAACTATTTTACATACATTTACGTAATTAATCATTGTTATGAAAGGAACCAATCTCGGGGAGTTTGAAGAACTTGTTCTGCTGACCATCGCTGCACTCATGAGCAATGCGTATAGTGTGGCTATTTGTGATGAGCTCGAAAAACATACAGACCGGTCAACTAAACTGGGCGTGGTGCATGCTGTGCTTAACAGGCTGGAAGAAAAAGGGTTTGTGAAAAGTAAATTGGGTGAAGCTACGAGTGCGCGGGGCGGCAAACGCAAACGGTATTACAGTGTAACCAACACGGGCAAAGCCGCGCTCATCAAATCAAAAGAAGTGCGTGATCAACTTTGGAGCATCATTCCTGAAATGGCGTTGAAAAATATTTAATGAAACCTGAACAACATATTCACCCTCCTCGGTGGGCCGAGACATTCCTTAGCTGGTATTGCAGACCAGAGTTATTGGAAGATTTGCAGGGAGATTTAAATGAATACTTTGATCGCAATGTAAAATCAAAGGGAGTTAGAAAAGCAAAACTGATTTATGTGATTGATGTCTTTAAATTCCTCCGGCTCTATACTATCCGCAAACCAGAATTTGTCAACCTCTTAATACAATGGATTATGATTGGTAGCTACATAAAAACATCCGGGCGAAAAATCATGCGCAATAGGCTCTTTTCGTTCATCAATATCGTTGGGTTGTCGTTAAGCATGTCAGTTGGGTTGTTAATGATTGGTATTCTAAGCGATGTGTTATCGTACGACAAATTTCATAATCATAGCGACCGCATCTATCGGGTAACTAGTCAGCGTGAATATCTTGATAAAAAAGATCGCAAACCAATGGCGACAACTTCTCTGTTAGCGGCTCAGGAAATCAGTGAAAACTTTTCAGGAATTGAAAAATCAGTCATTTTAAATCGGACGTTTTTTGGTGACATAATCACCGCAGATAAAACAATTCCACTAAGTGGTCTGTGGGCAAGTGAATCTTTTTTTGATTTCTTCTCTTTTAATTTACTTCAGGGCAATCCAGCCACAGTGCTAAAGGAGCCATTTTCTATAGTCCTTACCGAATCATCTGCTCAGCGATTATTTGGAAATGACAATGCTTTGGGAAAAACAGTAAACTATTTAGATGATCTATACACTGTAACTGGTGTAGTACAGGACGCCCCCAAATTTTCACACATGAAGTTCGAAATGCTGGGTTCACTTTCAACAAGACAAATTCTGTATAATGATCTTACGCGAGAGCATGCTTGGGATAATATTTGGGACACTTATATATACGTCTTACTCCCTGAACATACCAGTCCGAAAACAATTTATGCAAACCTTAATCAGTTAAGTATAAAGTATGATCAAACTGTAGAGCACACAAAGATTCAACTCTTACTGCAACCGCTAAATAATATTATGATCAGTGAAGACTACGGCAACCAACTTGGGCCAACATTTGGTTCTACTACCCTTCTTATTTTCATAGCCTTCTCACTTGTTGTTATTCTTTCTGCATGCTTCAATTATACAAATCTTTCTATTGCACGTGCCTTGAAACGTGCACGCGAAATAGGTATTCGTAAAATGATCGGAGCAAAAAAGAGCAGTGTCTTCGCACAATTTGTAATAGAATCAATCATGATATCATGTATTGCGTTGGTTTTTTCATTTCTGTTGTTCTTTCTGCTTCGCTCACACCTAATATCACTGCAGTCTGATTTGCAAAAAATTCTTGTATTAAATATATCTCCTCAAGTGATTGGGTACTCCGTTGTGTTTGCTATTACCATTGGTATTTCTGCAGGTGTATTCCCTGCCGTTTTCTTTGCTAAAATTGATGCCATTAACGCTTTGAAAAATTCTGCATCAGTAAAGCTCTTTCGAAGCATTAACTTACGCAAGGCACTCATTGTTTTTCAGTATAGTATTTCAATTATCTTCATCACATCAACCCTGATTATGCTCAAGCAATACAGCTATTTTTTGGCTTATGACTTGGGTTTCTCAACCGAGAATATTCTAAACATAAAAATGCAGGGCAACAAGAGCGATGTATTAAAAAAAGAATTAGCTGAGATCTCCGAGGTAAAAGCAATCGCGAAATCAACGATGCTTCCCGGAGTTGGTAATTACTGGTCAATACCTCTTAGCTATCCTCCACAAGCCGATTCCGCTATTGTTTTCTACAACACTGTTGACGAAAACTACTTGCCTTTACATAAACATCTATTTTTGGCTGGTCGAAATTTTTTGACTAAATCGGATAGCGCAACAGAAACTGAAATTATTGTAAATGAAAGCTTGTTAAAACGCTTCAATATCGCCAATCAAAATCCAGTAGATGCTGTTGGCGAAGTACTTGAACTCGGACGAGAGCATACTCGTGTCACCATTATTGGTGTAATTAAAGATTTTACGTATGGCAAAGCCGACAACCATAACTCGCAAGAAGTAATATTTCGATACTCAAGTACATCACTCAAGTATTTAAATGTAAGTATTCTCTCTTCAGATTGGCCCGTAACACACGCAAAAATTAAATCGATCTGGAAAAATTTAGATCCCGTTCATCCATTAGAAGCAAAATTCTATGATGCAGAACTTGAGGAAGCTTTTAGTGGACTAAAGGCCTCTCTTAAGTTGGGAGGCTTTTTAGCCACGTTGGCGATTTGTATTGCTTCATTGGGACTATTGGGGATGATTGTCTTCACCACTGAAACCCGGATAAAGGAGATTAGCCTTCGCAAAGTGCTTGGTGCAAGTGAAATCAAATTGATCTACTTGTTGGGGAAGGGATTCTTTTTGCTGCTCCTGATAGCTACCCTAATTGCATTACCCGCAACATATTTTGTTTGGAACAATGTTTTGCTTATTAACATGATCAACCATGCATCAATTCAACTACCTGAGCTTTTTGGTGGAGTTATTGGCATTGCGCTGATTGCAGCATTTATGATTGGTTCGCAAACCCTTAAAGTGGCTCGCACTAATCCCGCTGAAGTATTAAAGAATGAATAATCTGAAATTTGAGCAAAGTAAAGAGCCTGGCAATTACCAGGCTCTTTTGGTTAACGCATAATCCTTAGGTGATAACCTTAGGCTATTGCGTTGCCATCTTTGTCAAACTTAACAGTTTTAGTTTGACCTTCTTTTGTGAATTCAACTTGATATTCTGTGGTCGCTTCAAATACGTAAGCTTTGCTTATGGCCCACTCTTTATAGTCGGCCTCAATGGTGTTCTTCACTGCCTGGGGAAGATCTTCCGCTTTAATCTCCTTCTTCTCCTGCAACACTTCCATGCGGGTTGTGTTCATTGAATAAACGGGAACTGCAATAGCAGATGCACTCAACAAGGCTGCTGCCGAAACAAAAAATAACTTTTTCATAATTAAAAATTTTTAATGTGTAACTTATATTTCTTTATTCCCTGATAGACCAGAATAATGCCAACAGATGTGACTTTATTTATCACACCAAAAACATAGATTCTGAAAAAGGGTAAGTTTTTTTAGTGTAGAAAAAAATAAACGGCTGAGGAAAATATTCCTTAAAATTGTTCCACATTCTTATTATGGAAGTCGCTAACTTTTCCATCACCACCACATCAGGAGATACTATCTCTGCTGAGACTTACGTTACCAATAATGCATCCGCCATGTTGGTGCTGGCTCATGGAGCAGGAGCAGGCATGAACCATGCCTTCATGAAATCTATCTCTCAAGAGCTTGCCAATCTTAACATCGCTACCCTACGGTACAATTTTGTCTACATGGAGCAAAGGAAAAAGCGACCCGATTTTCCAGCGGTGGCGCATCAGGCAGTTGCATCGGCAATATTGAAGGCACATGAACTGTATCCAAAATTACCCTTATTTACTGGAGGCAAATCATTTGGGGGAAGAATGACCTCGCAATATCTTTCAAAGCATCCATCCGATCTGGTAAAAGGAATTGTGTTTGTTGGATTTCCACTTCATCCGGCAGGAAAGCCATCAATAGAAAGAGCTGATCATTTAAAAAATATTGAAACCCCTATGTTGTTCCTGCAAGGAACACGCGATTCATTAGCTGAGTGGAATTTAATTACCACGGTAACAGGATCACTACCCTCAGCAACATTAATAAAATTAGATGGCGCAGATCACAGCTTTAAAGCAGGCAAACAAAATTTGATTCCCGTGCTGGCGCAGTCTATTAAAGAGTGGATAAAAGTCTGCAGTTGATGATCAACTGCGGACTTTTGTGAATTAGTATCCCCACTTCTTCATAATATCATAATCTTCCTTCATGCACTCAAGCGGTGTTTTTCCCTGGTAGGACTCCTGCTCTACAATAAAATGAATTGTACCGCCTGATTTGCGCCCTAAGTCTATTACTTCTTTTGTGCCCACTACTCCGGCCCCTAAAATGGTGCTTTCGTATTTTTCATGACCCCCCTCACTTAAAATTTCATCCTTTACATGCATGGATTGAAAGCGGCCGGGATACTTTTGCACAATGTCAATGGCCTTTGCCCCTCCATTATAAAGGTTACCGATGTCCAACTGTTGCATTACTAAATCGGGATCGGTGTTTTGCAGCATAATGTCGTAGAGCGTTTCATTATTCAGTTTCACGCTGAATTCAAAATCATGATTGTGGTAGCCAAACTTCATTCCCGACTTTTTACAGAGCTCTCCGTTTTTATTGAAGATTTCCATCTGGCGAAGCAAGTCATCATAGGTCTGGCGAAGCTTTTCATCCAGCCACGGACTAATCACAAACTGTTGCTCCATGGTAGCGGCATCCTCTACCGTATATTTCCAACTGTCAGTAAAATCATTTGTGCCTTCATCCCAATGCTTGCTGCCAAACACAGTATGTCCGCTCGGCATTTTCATTCCCAGGTCGTCCAATACCTTTTTAAATTCGGAAGCACTCCAACCATAAAATTTCCGATCTACATAATTAGCATGCTCTACATACTGATAGCCTATTTTAGCCAGTTCTTTTAATGTGCCCAGCGGATCAACCTTCATCTCGTCTCGCACACAATACAATTGCAAGCCCATCAATTCATTTTTTATAGGACCGGAAAAATTGCAGGAAGAAAGAAAAGTACCTCCAGCTATGGCCATAGCGCTTGTTTTAATAAAGTCCCTTCGGGTAGTATTCATGGTAAATTGGTTTAGAGCAGTGAATATCATTAAAAACAGTCAATAAATAAGATTTTTTTCTATGAGTGGTTGCCAAATCAAAACAAGAACCTGATAAAGACATCAGTCTCCATTTTAATTGGCTCGTATACATTTTCAGAAATAAAATTTCGCATTGATTAGCCGATCACCGATTGATACGCTTCCTGGTAATGCTTGATCAGGTTATCCCAATCAAATGCAGCCGAATAGTTCTCAACATTATTGCGTTGCATAATCCTGCTTCTGCGATCCTGAATTACAAACTTGTATAAGAAAGACGCAAGTTGCCGGGCGCTCCAGTCAAAGGTGCGCTTGCCCCGCTCCACCACAAACATTCCTCCTTTTTCATAATCAGGCATGTTGCTAAGCAAGTAATCACCAAACCCGCTAAGGTCGCTGGTAACAGCCGGCACACCACTGGCCATGCACTCAAGCGGTGTGTAACCCCAGGGTTCATAATAGCTGGGAAAAATACCCAGGTGACACCCACGCACAAACTGACTGTAGTCCATTCCGAAAAGTGGGTTCGTTGAGTTTATAAAATCAGGGTGATAAACAATCTTTACCTTATCTTCTTTTCGGTTGAGTAAATTTCTTCGCACTAAAAATTGAAGGATGTCATCACTTTCTTCATTAACCAGCTTATGGGTAACGGGCAGTGGTGCCTTCGTGCTTTTCCACGATTGAATGGTTCTGCGGTACCGCAGTTTCCAATACTCATCAACAAATTCATTTAATTCAGGCAGGCGATTGTCTTGCCGCATGGTGCTTTCGAAAAACAAACGCTTGCCCACCTGGTGTTGAATCGCTTCGCAAGTCTGGCGAATTTCTTCCATCACCGCGCGCGATTGCAGCACTTCGGGTTTAATGCTATAAAATTCGCGCTTGGTTACGAAAAACATAACTACCGTAAGATCAGATTTTTCTTCTTTTAACTTTTGATTGAGATGGACAAGCGCTTCGAGGGTTAGGTCAAAGCC
>CAZNRJ010000076.1:12196-13295 GCA_964574945.1 uncultured Ohtaekwangia sp.
GTTCTTATATTCATACCGCCCCGAAGTAAAAAAGTACAATGTCTTATCAAGGTCGAAAGAATACGATGAAAAAAAATGACCCATCACAAATTGATGAATCTGGTCTTTATATGTGGAATGTAGATTCTGAAATTCGTGCAACGCTTCGAAGCGTTCAATGTTCAATCCGTTTGGTAAAATGAAATCAGGCTTTCGTCTCAACAAGTGTTTACACTCGCGGGCGGTTACATCACTCACAGTGGTCATCACATCGCAATGCTGGGCGCACTTATATTCAATAGCGGCTTCCGTTTCCACGCCAAATTTTCCGGCTTCATCTTCCCATCTAAAAAAGGGAAGGTGGGCATAAAATAAAGGGGAGTTGATCGCCAGATGTCTGCCTAACTGAGTGGCATGCGTGGTGAAAATAGTCTTCACAGGCATATTCTCGCGCTTCATGTCAAGGATCGGTAAGCCGGCCATCCACTCATGAAAGTGAGCAAGAATTTTTTGGTCGCCCTCACTTACCTTTACTAATTCATCAAAAAATAATTTCGTGAGATAAGCGAATCCAATTACCTGATCAATCAATTCATTCTTGTCGGGAGTACTGACCGCGTGGTTCTTCCACAGCAAATACTTAACAACCTGTAATGCTTTTTCTTCAATGGCATTGGGATTAAGCAAGACCACTCTCGGCTTTCCTGTGATCAGCCACTCTGCATACATCACATCGTATCCCTTCTTTTTTAGATTGGCAACAGCACGTCCGAATAAATCTGTTGTATCGTTTAATGGCTCAAGTTCAGCCTGAATATTTTTATTGATGTAAGGGCCAACCATGCAAAAATGATCGCCCCAAATCTGTTTCATGGTGGGCGCCTTCGATCGGATAACCGTATAAATACCACCCACCTGATTACATACTTCCCAGGCAACTTCCACAAGCAACGAAGAATTTAATGTTGATGGTTTAGTAATCTTTTTTGGCATAACGTGAGTCAAAGTGTCTGAAAACTACCGAATTACAAACAATTTAATGACAAAATTTCTTAAAAAGATCGATCCTGATGAATGGATTCTAATTTGTTGAAAGGTGTATAAAATCATTCAACTATGA
>CAZNRJ010000077.1:0-8517 GCA_964574945.1 uncultured Ohtaekwangia sp.
GATCGTTAACATTTTTAACATTGCCCGAAACAGGTGTTGGCGGAGGATCAAAAATACTACCTGTATTGATCTGTTGACTCCTAAGACTTTCCCAAAATGCATAAGCCTCATTTGTAAGTGATTGTTGCCTAACCTTAGCCAAAAAATCTGTGGGTCTATCATACGTTGTTATAGCAATCAATTGTCTGAAGTTATTTCCGTTAAATGCACCATCTGTTGCAATTTCCAACTTGCTTTCTAATCTCGTCAGGGGCGCCCAACATTGTTTTATTTCAGGCACATCTGTCAAACTAAAAAACTCAAAGATTCCATCCACTTGCCAGCGATAGTTATTTCCTGACTCAGGCGGGTCATTTACAATTACATAAATATAAAAACTCTGAATTCTAAAAGACTTAGAGTCGCCATTAGAGTTAGTAATTAATTGTTCCTTCACCTGATATTCCGATTCCAGTTTTGCGATCTCTGGCACGGCCAATAATTCCTCTTCCCTTGATTGATAATATTCTCCATGGGAAGTCTCAATTGACAATGTGTAAACACCACCTATAACTCCCTGAAATTGTGTTGTCTTGTATACTCCTGGCGCAGTTTCAACAAGGAGTTCAGAATTTCCATAATTGTCCGAAACAATCAGCTTAGCATTTTGCTCAGGAACAGAATATACCTTAACAATTTCATCTGTGTTGTAAGAAATACTGCGCGACATTTTTACAACATAGGGGCCTGCCTGATCTGTTATTAATCCATCCACTACTAATACTCCCTCTCCGCCATCTATTTTTATGCTGATAATATCTATGCAACCATTTACAACAGAAATGATTAATAGACTAAGAAGTAAGCGTTTCAGCCAATTCAAATTTACCAGGATTTTCATCAAAATTTAAAGTTGTAAGTAATAGATGGGAATAAGGTTCCAATTACCGCTAGTTGGTATGCTTGTGTTTGATTGCCTTGATATTGCGGTTTGAAAAATACCGAATAAGGATTCTTTCTACCATACAAATTATATACAGAGAAAACCCAACTGCCTTTCCACTTTTTAGTGCGCTTTAAACTTTCTTCAATTGTGAACGAGAGATCAAGGCGATGATAGTCTGGTATTCTGCCCTGATTGCGTTCAGAAAACTGAGCGAATGAGTACCCATCAACAATATAAACCGACCGAGGATACGTAATCGGCCTTCCTGTACTATAGGTAAAATTCGCGGAAAGAATCAACCGTTTTGTAAATGCATACGTGCCTACTATAGTTAAATCATTGGGCTTGTCAAAATTTGAAGGATACCAATTCCCTAAATTTATTGTTTCCTGTGGTGTTTCCCCTTTCACTTGCCTCAACGATCTTGAATAGGTGTATGATATCCAACCTGTGAGTTTCCCATTATTTTTTTTAGTCATTACCTCAACCCCATACGCTCTTCCTTTAGCAGTTAATAGTTCTGCCTCAATGCTGGGATTCAGGAACAAATTGGCACCATCTTTATATTCAATCATGTTTTCAATTTGCTTATAATAAGTTTCAACTGAAAACTCAAAAGCATTCTCCTTAAAATTTCTAAAATATCCTAAGGCAACCTGATCGCCCATTTGTGGTTCGATATTGTAATTACTGGTTTTCCACAAATCAAGAGGGCTTACTGCCGTTGTGTTTGAAAGTAACTGTAAGTATTGATATATTCTATTATAGCTTACCTTAATTGAACTATAATTGTTGAGTGAAATTTTTGAAGACAATCTTGGCTCCCAGCCTGAATAGTTCTTAACAGTCTCTCCCCTTGAAAAACTAAGTGTGTCTATTATTGATGAATTATCCTTTGGAACTGTAGGGTCAAAAATAAATACTTCAGCTGATCCCAAAACTGAATAATGTGAATAGCGAATGCCAGCTTGCACAGATATTCTATCATTAATTTTAAACTCATTGCTTGCATAAATGCCCTTCTCCAATGAGAATTCATCTGCCAGGGCAACATCATTAATTGCTGAGTTAATCTCAGATTTTAGATTTCCAGATTGGAACGTATAATGTGTTGCGCTCGCCCCAAAATCGATTTTGCTATCACCTAAAAAGTAAGTGAAATCTGCTTTTCCACCAACTGTTTCAATTCCAAACTGAGCGTTAAACTCATTTGTGGATTGGATTCCCTTCACCACATTTGTAAACTTTGAAAGTACTGCTGTAACATTGGCAACTAAGTTCGGTTTAATTAAAGTATTCCAAGTTAATGAAGCATTAGATGTCTTCCATCCGTAGGTTGTATCGGCTGCAAACTTAAACTCATCTTCACTTTGATAGGCAGAAAGATGCAGGCTATTTTTTTCATTAATTTGATGGCGCAATTTAAAATTGAGGTCGTAGAAATAGCTTGAACTTTTTTGAACATTGAGATCAGGAACTTTTTTCAGCACCCAGTTTGGATAAGCATATCTGCCTCCAATTATAAAGGTAGTTTTATCCTTGTATAAAGGTCCTTCCAAAAGAAGTCGACTCGAAATAATTCCCACCCCACCAGTACCCGAAAATTTACTTGAATTCCCTTCCCGCATTTTAACATCCAATACGGAAGAAATCCGACCACCATAAGCAGCTGGTATACCGCCTTTAATTAGAGTTACATCTTTTAAAAAATCTGAGTTAAATGTTGAAAAAAAACCGAACAGGTGAGAAGAATTAAATAGTGGTGTTTCATCCAGAAGTATAAGGTTTTGATCTACATTTCCTCCACGCACATTAAAGCCCGATGCACCCTCGCCTACTGTGCTAACTCCTGGCAACAAAAGAATGCTTTTAATCACATCAACCTCACCCATAAAAGGAGGAATTGACTTCATTGTTTTCAAATCAATCTTAACCTGACCCATTCCAACGGACGAGACATTTCGGTTTAATCCTTCTGACGAAATTATCACATTATCCAACTGGGTAGCTTGCTCATACATTTCAAAAATGATTTTTTGATCTCCCTCAAGATTTACCTTTTGGAATGTGGGTGACTTGCCAACAGCTGTAATACGTATATTTTGGATTCCTGGTGTTAACACCACGTTGAAGTATCCGTTATTATCTGTTACTACTCCTTTTCCCTCCTGTTCGGCATACACACTTGCTCCTACTATTGACTCTTCGGTTAAAGCATCTTTAACAAAACCACTGAGTGTAAATATGTCATTATTTATAATTTGGGGTTGGACTAACGTGGCTGTATCGGTACTTGAAAATGAGAACGTTGGTGGCTGACCTTTAAACAAAAGTATATAGCGATTGTTGAATAATTTCATAAAAGTAATGTTGCTCTTTGGCAGTTCTTCTTCCAGAAGAAAATTTAGTGATTGTTCTTTTAGAGATTCTGAAACCATTACATCCTGAATCCACTCGCTTTTATAGAAAATTTTTACATTCTCACTCTGTTCCCAAAATTCAATAATTTTTTTAAGACTTGTTACCCGTTGATTACTTTGAGTTTGACTAATCCCGGAAAAGGAAGAAAAAATAATAACTACAAAACTGGCCCCAAACACTACTTGCCTCAACCATTTTGCCATGATACCCTTGAAAATAAAATGTTTATCAAAGAAAGGAAAAATCAAATAATCACAAATAACCTTTCATCCAAATTCTATGAATGCTGAGTGAGAAAGGACACAAAAAAGAAAGGCGCCCATGGCGCCTTTCTTTTTATAGAAAATCTACTAATTAATAACCAGGATTTTGCTGAGCCGCTAACACAGGATTTAAAACAATCTCTGAGTTAGGGATAGGCCAAACAAATCGGAAGTTTGAATACGGAACTGCATCATGACGCTGACCAGCCACCGCTAATAAGTCAGTCGTTGTAGCAGGATCGCCAGTATAGAATGGACGATAGTTCGTCATGTTCTGACTTACCTTCACAGGTATTCCACCTCCCCAAGTATTAAAAGTTGCATCCTGGGCAAGTCTATGGATATCAAACCAGCGCAAGCCTTCGCATAAAAATTCAATTCTTCTTTCGTTATGAATAGCCTGAATCAAATCGTTTCCAGTTGCAAAATCGGTGAGTGCATCTGTAGCAGGGTCTGCAACAGATCTAGAGCGAACTGCATTGTAAAGCGCAAAGGCCCTTGCATCAGGTGCACCTGCTTGGCGTTGAATTGCCTCAGCCATATTCAGCAATACTTCTGCATATCTTATAACAGGCGCATTATCTGACCTGGCAGTTACATCGGTATACTTTTTAGTAAAATATCCGCCCTTACCACCTGCCGTAGGTAACTCAATATTAATAAAAACAAATGTCGCTGACTTCCTTGTGTCAGTTGATAAAAACCATGGTTGATTCCAAATAATTGGACTAATAGCAACCAGCGCCCGACCTGAAGTAGGTGCAGCCGAAGTGGTATACATGGATGGCAAAGCTCCATTTACTGATGCATTATCTTCTGCAGAGTTTTCAATAGAAAAGATAGACTCAGTATTGTTCTTACTTCCTGCCGATGAAAAAGCAGAATATGGATTAGCAGGTAAGTTGTAAGTTCCAAATCCAGCAGCGGGAGTAAATGGCGCAGCAGCCTGAGAGGCTAATTTATTACCTTCGGTCACTACAGAAGCCCAATTGCCCATGCCCAAATAAACACGAGTTTTTAAAGCTACCGCAGCAGCCTTTGTTGCCCTTGTGATTTTTAGTGCAGCGACCCTTGTATCAGGCAGTACTGACTCAGCATAGTTCAAATCGGCAAGAAGTAGGTCATAGCACTCTTGAACTGTGTTTCTTCCTTGTGCAGCAGCTTCTTCCGCTGAACTTGCACTTGTTACCGGAGTAAGCCTGTAAGGCATACCGCCTGCAGCAGCAGTTGGGTTATCGGAATAAGGACGGCAGAAATGCTTAAGCAATTCGTGGTAAGCAAGGGCTCTAAGAAATCTTCCTTCACCTTTATAAGCATCAATTGCCGCCTGTGTAAGGCCCACACTCGGTACTGCAGTTTCGAGTCCCTCTAATACAACGTTGACCCTATTTACAAGTGCAAACAAGGCCCTAAAATGCCACTCATTGTTTGCTGTTGTTGGATCATATGTATTTCCATAAGTAATCGCAAAAAATGCCTGTGTGTTTACTACGTCTTCACCACGGCAATCACCTTGCTCGACATGCGCTGCACCAAACGGATAACCGCGTACGGCACCCCCAGCATATAGCCCAGACTGAGCGGCATCATACATACCCGCTACCGCCAATTCAATTCTTTCGGGTGTTGCATAAGCAGTGGCATCGGAAAGTGCTGTTTGTGGTTGCAAATCCAAAAGGTCACTGCATGAACTCGCTAACACTAAAATTAGTGCTGCAAAAACTTTGCTTATTGTTTTATATGTTTTCATGTTTTTTTTCATTTTAGCCTATAATCCTATGTTAATACCAAGTGTATAGGTGCGGTTAAGAGGGCTTGTGTTGTTATCAAATCCACCGCCTAATTCCGGATCAAGACCATTATACTTAGTAAACGTAAGTGCATTTTGTGCCTGAGCGAAAATTCTTACACTACTAAGTTTAAAGTTGCCTGTTTTATCTAAAACACTTTTAGGGACGGAATATCCTAATGAAACATTTTGTAGACGTAAGAAATCTCCGTCTTCCACAAAACGAGACACCGCAACACCGGTTTGGTTCACTTGAGCATTGTTACCAATATACATTCTTGGAATATCCGTATTTGGATTTTCAGGGGTCCAGCTATTCAACAGTTCTCTTCCTGAGTTAGTAAAGTCCTGATTAAGCAGCACATCCTGACGGGTTTGGTTATACACTTTATTCCCACCAGAGAAACGGAAGAACAACTCAAGAGAGAAGTTTTTGTATGAGAAATTATTGCCAAATCCACCATACCATTTAGGAAGTGATGAACCCAATACGCTTCTGTCTCCACCATCGGCAACATCTAAAGGTGATAGTGTTGCAGCAGTGGCTGTATTTGTTGGATCATTTGGATTATACACAGAGAATGCACCTGATACAATATTGCGTTGTATAACAGTTCCGTCTCCTTTCAAGAACATTGGAAATCCATTGGCCGAATTTACACCTGCCCAAGTATATCCATAGATCACGTTAATTGGCTCACCTACACGAGCTGAGATGCTGTAAGACCCAGTTCCAACCTCAGCAAATTCACCATCTGAATTTCTAAATGTTTCAATAACCTCGTTCTTAACAGTTGTGAAGTTTGCATTGATATTCCAAACAAATCCTCCCTTACTGATAGGGGTTGCATTAACTGAAAACTCAATACCATTATTTCTGATAACTCCAATGTTTTGATCGATTGAAGAACCCCCAGGAATACCTAATGATGGTGCATAAGGAACAGCAAGAATATTACCATCCACATCGTTATTGAAATAATCAACAGTTAATGTGAGTTTGTTATTAAGGAAGCCAAAATCAGCTCCAATGTTTAACTTCTTACTGGTTTCCCATTGCAAATCGCTATTTCCTGCCTGAGAAAATGCAATTCCATTTTGAGCACCATACCGAGCTGATCCATATAAGCTGGCATAAGGGAACAAACCAATATCCGCATTACCAACTTCGGCATAGCTGGCACGAACTTTCAGGCTATTAAGCACACTGGTTATTTGAGAGTTTTTGAAAAAATCTTCCTCAGAAACCCTATAACCTATAGAACCACCAAAGAAGGTTCCTTGTCTTGAATCTTCAGCCAATCTGGAAAGACCGTCATTACGAATACTTACGCCCAAAAGATATCTGTCTTTGAATGAATAATTTAAACGGCCAAAAGTAGAAGCAAATGAAGCTTGATTATAAGTTCCACCTGAAAACTGGTTAACATAGGTATTGCTAATCAGACCATGCTCCATAAAGAACAGATCTGAAAAACTTGTGCCCTGACCATTAAACGACTCAAAAGTCTGAAGTTGATATTCCAAACCAACAACTGCATCAATTCCATGATCGCCAAAGTCCTTGTTATAAGCAAGTGTGTTCTGCCAGTTCCAAAGTGTTACATCTCTAAATTGATTGAAGATGACACCGTTAGAGCCGCGCCCATCTCCGTGTCTTGGATCATATTTTTGGAAGTCCTTGTTAGCGAGGTAATCAATACCATAATAGGTTTTAAAAGATAGGCCTTCAACAATATCTATTTGTCCATAGATATTGGCAAGTACGCGATCTGTTGTGGCCTCAAATTTATTATTAGCAAGAACAAATGCTTGGTTTGTCCAGCTACTGGTAATCGCCCTTGTATTCGCTCCCTGACCAAGAGCCTGACGATCGCTAGAAATGTTATAACCTGTTGGGTCAAGTTCATTGAGGGCTGTAACGTTTGGAAATGCACGAATACCACCCGAAAGGTTACCAGACAATGCATTCGAACCTGTATTTAACCCAGAGGTTTGTGAACGTGTGAAACTGATACCTGTTCCAAATTTGAAAAACTTATTCAAACGGTGATCAGCATTTGTTTTAAAAGTAAATCGATCTTGAGAGTTATTCACAATATTACTTTCCTGCTCCTGATAACCCACAGAAAAATAATAATTTGTGGATTCGTTGGCTCCGGATAAGTTGATGTTATAATTGGTGAATTTACCTTTTCTTAAGAGTACATCTTGCCAATCAGTCTCACCACTGCCAGGAATGCTTGTATCTGTGAACGCAGATGCCGCTGCACCAGCATTAGCAAGTTTAAGGTTAGCCACTTCTTCAAATTCAGCCGCATTTAACAGATCAAATCTATTAACTGCTTCTGAAAAACCCGTGGTGGCAGAGAACTCAACTCTTGGCTTTCCCTTAGACTTAGTTCCACGCTTTGTTGTTACCAGAATAACACCGTTGGCAGCTCGTGATCCATAAATTGCGGCTGCTGCACCATCCTTGAGAATTTCATAAGATTCAATATCTGCTGGGTTAATATCTGCCAGCGGGTTTGTTGGTGTAACGCTACTTTGATTACCTGTTGTCATAGGTATACCATCAATAACAACTAGAGGAAAGGTTCCTGAAGATAATGAGTTAACCCCTCTAATAAGGATTGTGGGTGTTGCTCCAATGATACCGGAGTTTACCCGAACCTGCACACCGGCTGCGCGACCACCCAATTGGTCTGCAAAACTAGGTGTGGCCAGTTGAGAGATTTCGCTACCCGATACTGAAGAAACAGCAGAGGATAATTTTCTCTTTTCAACCGTTCCATAACCTACTACTACAACCTCATTTAGTTGCGTTACGTCTAAGCCAAGGGAAATATCCACGGTAGTTCTCTCACCAATGGCTATTTCAGTTGTTTCAAGACCTATAAAAGAGAATATCAATGATCCTCCAGAAGCGGGAACACTGATACTATAAACACCACTGACATCAGTCGTGGTTCCGTTGGAAGTGCCCTTAAGCACAACGTTAACACCAGGCAAACCTGATCCATCCTCTGCTGACGTCACTTTTCCAGTAATTGTGCGCTCTTGCGCCAATACCTGAAAAGAAGTGGTCAAAATCAGCGAGAAAATACTTAATAGTAAAA
>CAZNRJ010000077.1:8527-12841 GCA_964574945.1 uncultured Ohtaekwangia sp.
TAAAATTTTCTTCATACTGTTTGGTTTAGATTGATTATAATATTTCTTAATAAGCAAACATAAAATAAAATTCCTAATCGTAAAATAATTTCTGTCTACTTAAATTCTAAAATTTTTTATAAAATAACCCTTTATGTGTGATTTATGACCGCTTGCATAATATTATCTAATGATTGGAAGCCTTAACATGTTTGAACACCTAATTAGAAAGAATTTTAAACTCAATTCTCCTATTCTGTTGCCTGTTTTCCTCGGTATCATTTGGAATGATGGGTCTTTGAGAGCCATATCCTTTTATAAAAATCCGCTGTTTTTCTACCTGATGAGCCTTTAAATATTCCGCAACAGAATTTGCACGCTTCTCCGAAAGTTGTTGATTATAAACCTCTGTGCCCGAGTTATCGGTATGCCCTCCAATCTCAACCTTCAATGTTGGATTTTGATTAAGGAAGACTACCACCTCCTCCAACTCGGTAATTGACTGAGGTTTTAAATCATATTTATTAAGATCAAAAAATATATTGTTAAGTACCACCGTTGCATTTTGTTGAGCGGGCGAAAGCCTAATGTTTTTAATCACAGGTTTCAATTCTGCATTTTCTTCATAATTAAAATGAAGGCTTTGAAACAGAAACCCCGGCTTGCGCACATACAAGGCGTACTCAGAGCCACCCGGAAGGATCATTAAATATCCACCATCCACAGAGTCGGCTCTTACTTTTGAAATCATTTTATTTTCTTTCAAATCAAATAGCTCAACCCAGGCACCAACAGGACTATTGTTATTCGCATTCTGCACAATTCCCTTCACCACATTTCCCTTTGAGCGTGTAATTAAATTTTCCGGCAATGTGATTTTAAACAATCGACTTGTGCTTTTGTTTTCAGCACGCGAATAATAACCGATGGCTCCATTACCTGATACGATGAACGAATACTGATCGAGGTGATCGTTTAATGGTTTGCCCAAATTGGTTGGCGGTCCCCACCCTTCTTTCATCCTCTGCGATCTATAAATGTCATAGCCGCCAAAACCGGGATACCCATTAGACACTATATATAAGTCTTGATTGTTGACATGTATATAAGGAGATATCTCATCAAAGGGGGTATTGATTGCCGCCCCAAGATTTTTAGCTTTTGTCCAGCCTTTCTCTTCAAGTTGCGAATGCCAGATGTCGTAACCACCCACCCCGCCTTTACGATCGGAAACAAAATAGAGTTCCCTGCCATCTGCGGACAGCGTTGGTTGCGAATCCCAATCGGCACTGTTAATATTTGGCCCTAAATTTTTAGGTACCGACCAATCTTTGCCTGTCTTTCTGCTTTCATAAAGATCGCACCCCATGGCGCCACACACCGTAAAAATTAAATGCCTTCCATCGGCAGAAATTGTACAGGCACCTTCGCGTTGAATTGTATTGATGTTGTTCGAAATTGAAACCGGCTCTCCCCAGGTTCCATCATTACGTTTTGTAGAAATAACAATATCTTCATTATCGTTTCGTGCTGTTCCAAAACGAGCGGTAAAAATAAGCTGAGAGTCGTCTCCGGTAACAACCGGAAAATATTGCCGTTGATATTTATTGACGATATCGCTTAACGGCTCAATACTAAAATCAGAAACCACATTTGCATTTTCAATCGCGTAACTCGCCTGCTTATTCCACAATTTGATTTTATCGATTTTAGGCTTGTCCATTTTCTCTTTCTCAAGAAAGAGCTTACAATAACTTTCAGTTTTAGAATAATTACCTTGTTTGAGATATGCATCCGCCAATTCATACATATAGGAATTCTTCTTTAATCCTTCAGCAAGTTGCAAGCCTTTCTCAAAATTTTCAGTAGCCAATGGCAGCCTATCCATGCTTCGATAAACAATAGCAAGCCGGTGATAAGCCTCTTCAAATTTTTTATCCTTATCAATGGCTTGCTGGAGTAATGACACTGCCTGATCATATTGACCGCGCACCCGATAGTTATCAGCCTGAACATACAAATCGATTGCTTTTTTATTCTTGGTACTGAGTGTTTGTGCCCTGGTGGCAGAATAACATAAAACAATCAGCCCAAGCAATACAGATTTTAAAATATTCATAAAGCAAGTTAAAGACCCTGACAGAGAAGTAAAAACCCCCGGCACTTAAACGACAGTTTTATAAGAATGGTATGCTAAGAAATCGCATCCATTGAAATTTCAGGGCCATCCATACCAAGCATAGCGTTAATCAGCTTGCAGGATTCGTAATGACGATAATTTTCAACTGTAATTGTTGCTTCCTTAATTACTCCCATATCCAACAGGCTTTGACGCATGGTGCCATTCAGCAAGTAAGAATTGGGTGTAAACCAATTCCCGTCTTTCCTGAAAATCACATTGGCGTAAAACGAATCTGTTATCAACCCATTCTTAATAATGAGAATATCATCCGCTTTCCCGCGAAGGGAGTATACATACTCTAACTTAGTTCTATCCAAAAATTTATGATCGTACAGAATCTCATTATCATAGACAAGCTTTAACGAGTTAACAGAACGGACTTCATACGGAACAACTTCTACATTCCTGATTTGTGAATCGTACACAATTCTAACTTTATACAACCCACCTGATGGAAATGATTCCTTTTTTAATCCTGAAAGATTGAACTCTTTCTTGTTGTTAAATATAACATGAGAACTGGTACGCATCCTTGCTTCGTGATATTCAAGATTTCGTAGTTCTCCATTGCAGAGACATATTGATTCAAGCAACCGGGACATAAATCTTTTGGATCATTTCTTCATACTCATCATGCGCGTTACTCTGACTTGTAATACCTCCGCCACTTCTATAAAATGTGTTACCTTCGGCTTGCTCTATATAACGGATAGCCACCCCACTGTCTAAATTCTTCCCATCAAAATAACCAAAGACACCTGTATAGTAGCCACGATTCTCTCTTTCTACTTTTTGGATAATCTCAATTGTTTTGGGTTTAGGCGCGCCACTGATAGAACCAGCAGGCAACAAGGAGACCATTATACTCCCTAACCGTTCCGCATAGTTCGCAGGCAAGTCGCCTGCAATTTCAGAACTTACCTGCAATAGCCTTTTGTCCATGCTCTTTATTTCCTCAACATATCGAAAGCGCTTAATGGCAACATTAGTTGCCACCCTGCTTAAATCATTCCTGATCAGGTCAACAATCGTAATGTGTTCGGCCAATTCTTTTTTATTCCCTAACAAAATTTTTTCTGCATCCGGAAATGAAGCATCTATTGTTCCCTTCATAGGATAAGAAAATATTTTTCTTTCCTTAATCTGAACAAATGTCTCAGGCGAGAAACAGAGAAATTCATTTTGAAGCAGCCATTTATATTTTGCATTAGACAAATAGAACAGATCATGCAGGGAAGTGTCGATCTTAACCTGTGATTTAACGGTAAGATTGACTAAGAATGAATCACCATAGGAAAGGCGTTCATGCACAAAATCAAATTTAGACTTATACTCCTCAAAGGATATTGGGAATGAATCCATCTGAATATCCTTCGATACTGTACAATTCCCACTGGCATTCGAAAATCCATTTAATGAAAATAATATCTCATCTGAATTAACCTGATCCAACCGCCATACCCGTGGCTTTTCCAATTCAAAATCAATCAAAAACAAAAAGGGAACTTGCTTTTGCCCCCATTCGTTTAGTTGATCCGTGAATTCAGAAATTGTCATTGCTTATTCAGGATTAGATTGCTAAGATTATAAATTGTACCTCGTAAATCGTCCTCTGTAATTTGGCCTATGGAATATTCATATACTTATGAATCTGCAAGGATACTTTCCACTTAGGATTTGCTTTTACATACTCAATAATTTGAGGAACCATTTCTTTTTCACGCGACCACTCTGGTTGCAAAAACAATTCACAGTTGGGGTTTACCTTTGCTGCAAATTCTTCCGCCCAATCAAAATCACTTTTGTTATAGACAATGATTTTTAATTCATCGGCTTGCTTGTATATAGAAGGCTTTGGCGCCATAAACTTCTTGGGTGAAAAACAAACCCAATCCCAATTACCTGTTAACGGATGTGCCCCTGAAGTTTCAATATTCGTTTTTAATCCAACAGCATGCAATGCGTCTGTAAGTTGTGTGAGGTCATACATAGCAGGCTCACCACCCGTAATTACAACTAATTGTGTATTACTTCCTTTGGCCCTGCTTACCATCTCTTCAATGGAAACCAACGGATGAGCTGTTGCGTCCCACGATTCTTTCACATCGCACCACACACAACCCACATCGCATCCGCCCAACCTGATAAAATAG
>CAZNRJ010000078.1:0-2579 GCA_964574945.1 uncultured Ohtaekwangia sp.
GAAAAAATAAATCATCATGGCAAACGTGCAGGTGATATTGTGAAGGGCATGCTGCAACATTCAAGAAGTAGTTCAGGAGTTAAAGAATCCACCGACATCAACGCATTGGCAGATGAATATTTACGTTTGGCCTACCATGGCTTGCGCGCGAAAGACAAAACGTTCAACGCAACCATGAAAACTGAGTTTGATGAAACGATAGGCAGCATCAATATTATTCCTCAGGATATAGGCAGAGTGATCTTGAATTTAATTACGAATGCTTTTTATGCGGTCAACGAAAAATCAAAACAGGGAATTGCTGGCTATGAACCAACCGTAATAGTTAGCACGCACCGCCCCCCTCTCCTCGGGAGAGGGGCCGGGGGTGAGGTTTTGATCACAGTCAAAGACAACGGCAACGGCATCCCTGATTCTATCAAAGACAAAATCTTTCAACCCTTTTTTACCACCAAACCTACAGGGCAGGGAACTGGTTTAGGATTGTCGTTGAGTTACGATATTGTAAAAGCACACAGTGGGGAGTTGAAAGTGGAGACCAGGGAAGGTGAGGGCTCAACTTTTATTTTAGTATTACCTCTAACATGATTGCCCGGCTTTTGAATTCATATCTTATATTTACCAGTGCCTAAACTTCCGGTTACTATGAAGAGTTACTTTGCCCTGATTCTTGTCATTGCTATACTTAGCCTGGTCGGTTGCAGAAACACCTCTGACTCTGTATTCCCGCAAGACGAAACCGGAGTAAGCCAGCCCAAGACGAAAGCATTTATATTTGGTAAACCCTCTACTATTGAATGGAAGGCTGTTGAAGGGGTTGAACCGTTGTCGGTTAAAAAATTTGATTTTACAAAACTGCCAAGCGTTCCTTTTAACATTGGCACGGCTTCGCCCATACCTAAGCCTTTTGAGGAAAAGCCTTTCGACTTCGAAGCTTTGCCCGATACAATTTTTAACCTGAGCGCACTGCCCACACAAAAATTAAAATTCAAAACGATACTTGCGGGTAATCCTCGCGTAGTAAAGGCGGGACTTCCCGTACCCAAGCAGGATGCAGCGCGGGGAATTTTTACGGCCAATACAAATCTTGGTTTTGCTGGCAATGCGCGTGTGTTTGTGCAAGACCCATCAGGCATACTCTGGGTAGGCACCGACAAAGGCCTTTGCAAGTATGATGGTGTAAACGTTGAAATTTATGCAACGGAACAAGGCATAACTAATCCAAACATTAGCAGTCTTTACAGGGATAAGAAGGGTCGGATATGGATGGGTTCCATAGCAGGGGATGTTTATATTTTTGATCCCGTTACCCGCCTTATTCAGGAAGTATTAGACAGGTTTCCGGGTGAAGATCCAAGCAGGGGAAACGTGTATTCTATCATTGAAGATACAAAAGGACAGATTTTGTTTACCCGATTAAATCACGGCATTGCTGTGATAAATGAATCTGAACAAACAGTAAGGCACTTTGGTGTAAAGGAAGGAATGATAGAAAGATGGAATGTTGCTGTAATTGTTGATAATCAAGGAATGATCTGGATAACTTCGGAGGCAGGAGTAACCATTATTGATCCTATCAATGGTAAAACCAGAAAGCTTTCGCCAACACAGGGATTACATGAAAATAGAATGATAGATATTATACAGGATTCCGATGGTGAAATCTGGATAGGAGGGAGTGGTGGTGTCAGCATAATAAATTTAGATCGCAAGACCATTAGACATTTAGGTTTGAATCAGGGACTTACCGATACCAATATTGTTGCTGGATTATTTGAAGATAAGGACGGTACTATCTGGCTTGGCACTGGTGGATCGGCAGTTTTCGCGTTCGATAAGAAACTAAACCTGATTGAAAAGATCCATGTTGGATTTGGAGATGAAGTGATTTATCAATTTATGGAGGATAACGAAGGGCAATTGTGGATGGGAACTGTTGGCACGGGTTCGTATTTGCTCAAACGAAAATTCGGACGGCTTGGGTCATTTTCCATGGCCAACGGACTTAGTAGTAATTCCGTATGGAGTGCGCTGGAGGCAACCGATGGAAACATCTGGTTGGGAACTTATGCAGGTATCGACATCTATAACCCTAAAGAAAAAAACCTGAAAAAGCTGCGTGCAGAGAACGGGCTAACTCATAATAGGACTACCGGACTAATGCAAGACAAGCAAGGCCGCATCTGGGCGTGTGGAAATAACATTGGGGTTAGCATCATTGATCCCAAGGCCGGTACCATTAAACAACTGGGAGCGAAGCAAGGGCTTGATAAAATCTATATCCCGGAACTATTTGAAGATGCACAAGGGCATATCTGGTTGGGCTCCAGTCAAGGCAAGCTGTTTGTTTACGATCCGGACAAAAATTCGCTTAAGGAAATTGCGAACATGGATAGTTGGAAAGATAGTTTTATAAACACCATGATTCAGGATAAAACCGGAAAAATATGGATCAGTAGTTTTAACAATGCTTCCCCAATTTCCGGTGGTGTTCTTGTAATTGATTTACAAACCAACACCATGAAGCGCCTTACTACCGAGCAGGGTTTATGCAACAACCTGGCAACCTCGCTTTTGGA
>CAZNRJ010000078.1:2589-8080 GCA_964574945.1 uncultured Ohtaekwangia sp.
AACCGAGAAAGGTTTGGATATGATTAACCCGGAGAATGACCAGGTCACAAGCTTCACCGCCCAGGAAGGCCTTGGCAACGATCCAACCTATTCGTTAGCCGAGGTAGATGGAAAAATCTATGCAGGAACATCCAATGGTTTGTCGATAATATCACCACCCGGTTCGGGTCAATCGAACTGGAGCATCACTACCCTGCAAAGAACACAAGGCCTCCCGGTGCTTGATTTTAATGAAAATGGTGAAGTGTTTACATCAGCAGGGCAATATTGGGCCGGAGTAGATGATCAGATTTTAATGGTGATGGATAAGCCCCAGGAGGATACGCTTTCCCTATCACCCCATGTTACGGGTATAAACATTCTGGACCGAGTACATTTATTCCAGGACAAAAAAGCACTGAGCAAACAAACCGCTGCCATTGATACCATTTGGAAAGCAGACCTGAGCTCCGTCTACGAAAACAAATTGTTACCTGCAAACAATTATCTGGACGAAAATAAAATTGAATGGGATAGCACGGGGCAGGCTTATCATTTACCAATAAACCTACGATTGCCATACCACCAGAATTACCTGAGCTTTACCTTTGCGGCCCCAAATTTTAGTAGTCCGGATAAAGTAAAGTATCGTTACATCCTTGAGGGCATTGATAAAAACTGGGGCCCGATTTCATCCTATCCCTTTAGTGAGAACTATCGCGACCTGCCACCTGGCAAGTATACTTTTAAAGTAGCAAGTATGGGTATGAACCGAAAGTGGAGTGCGCCTGCCGAGTTCGCTTTTACAATCCTGCCCCCATGGTGGTTATCCTGGTGGGCTTATACATTATACTTCCTTGTGTTTGCAGGAATAATAAGGGGGTATATCAGTTATCGATCTGCTTCATTGAAGAAGCAAAACCTGGTGCTGGAAGAAAAAGTAGCGTTGCGCACTAATCAATTACAAAAGTCATTAAGCGATTTACAAGAAACACAAAAACAGCTTATACAATCTGAGAAGATGGCCAGCCTCGGTGAGCTTACAGCCGGTATTGCACACGAAATTCAAAATCCATTAAACTTTGTAAACAACTTTGCCGAAGTCAATTCTGAATTGATTGCAGAATTGAAATCAGAGATTGCGAAGGGAAATCTTGATGAAGTAAAAAGCCTGGCCAACGACATCGATGAAAATGAAAAGAAGATAATGTTTCATGGTAAACGTGCCGATGGTATTGTGAAGGGGATGTTGCAACATAGCCGCAGCAGCAGTGGCGTTAAAGAGCCTACCGACATTAATGTGCTGGCAGATGAATACCTTCGCTTAGCCTATCATGGATTGCGTGCCAAAGACAAGTCGTTTAATGCATCGATGAAAACTAATTTCGATGAAACCCTTGGCAAGATCGATGTAGTGCCACAGGATATAGGCCGTGTTATCTTAAACCTGATTACGAATGCTTTCTATGTTGTGGCAGAGAAAAAACAAAGTTTAAATGGTTCTTATGAGCCCACTGTAATTGTAAGTACTAAAAATATGGGTGACAAAGTTTTAATTTCTGTGAAGGACAACGGTAACGGAATTCCACAAAGAGTACTTGATAAGATATTTCAGCCCTTCTTTACGACAAAGCCCGCTGGCTTGGGTACTGGATTAGGATTAAGCATGAGTTATGATATTGTTACTCAGGCGCATCATGGAGAGATAAAAGTGGAGACGAAAGAGGGAGAGGGCACTGAGTTTATTGTAGTTTTACCTAAGTAATATTATACCTATGAAGATATTAGTAGTAGATGACGAACAAGATGTAAAGACTTTGTTTGAGCAGCGTTTTAGAAAGGAAATAAAAAACGGGCAGGTAGATTTTGTTTTTTCCTTTTCAGGCGAAGATGCGTTGGTGCAGCTTAACAGGTGGGAGCACGAAGCCGTATTAATCTTATCGGACATTAATATGCCGGGCATGAGCGGCCTGCAATTATTGGAAAATGTGAAGAAAAAATATATGAAACCGCCTCCGATAGTGATGATGATCACCGCGTATGGCGATTCGGAAAACCATAGGATAGCCACCGAGCTGGGTGCCGATGATTTTTTAACAAAGCCTGTGGATTTCAATATGCTTAAGCAAAAACTTAAATTGATTTAGTTGTGACTAAAATTTTAGTAGCTGATGATGAACCTGATTTGGAGGTGTTGATTCGCCAAAAGTTCAGGCAGAAAATCAGGGACCAGCATTACGAATTTGTGTTTGCTATCAATGGAAAGGATGCGCTCGAAAAAATGAAACAGCATCCTGATGTAGCCATTGTTCTAAGTGATATCAATATGCCTGAAATGGATGGGTTAACGTTGCTTTCAAAACTGAATGATGCTAATCCGCTTTCAAAAACAGTCATGGTATCGGCCTATGGAGATATGGATAACATCCGCACAGCCATGAACCGGGGGGCTTTTGACTTTGTTACCAAGCCTGTAAATTTTGATGACTTAAACCTGACCATTGAAAAAACAATTCGTCATGTAGCGCTCGTTCAGGAAACATTAAATGCCATTAAGGAGAATAACATCTTAAAAATGTATGTAGACCAAAGTGTGCTGAATTTTTTAGGAAAGAAAGAGTATGAAGCGGCTTTAATGGTGAGTGAAACAGTGGAGGCTACTGTGGCTTTTATTGACATCTGCGGGTTTACAACGATCAGCGAAAAAGAAACCCCCACCGCAGTGGTCATGCTGCTGAATGATTATTTTGATTTGATGGTGAAAGAGATCATCGCCCAAAACGGAATCATTGACAAGTTTATGGGAGATTGTGTGATGACTGTGTTTAAAGGGCCCTTTCATTTGGACCGTGCCATTGATGCTTGTTTGAATATCCGGAATAAAATAAAGGCACTCGGTGTTGACAAAGATCAGGCGTATGTACCCAAAGTAGCCATCGGTATTAATAGTGGCGAAATGGTTTCGGGAAATATCGGGTCGGTAACCCTAAAGCGTTTGGATTATACAGTGATTGGCGATACGGTTAACACGGCTCAGCGTTTTCAAAGCACGGCAATGCCCGGTCAAATATTGATTAGCGAAGCCTGTTATGAAAAGGTGAAGCAATCCTTTAATTGCAAGTCAATTGGAAAGGTTAGCCTGAAAAATAAAGCTGCAGAGGTAATGCTTTATGAAGTAATGGATTGACCCTTAAAGTCCTAAGAATCGCAGGAGCTAAGGCTATTGCAGATCAAATGAAAAGCAAGAATTGGACATCACAAAAAAAGGCAACACTCTCAGAGTGTTGCCTTTTTGACTTAATGCATGTTACTACCTATTTAAGCTGTCCGTATTTCTTCGAGTAGCGTTCGTATAATTCTTGCTGATTGCCCGGTAAGGTTATCAACTTACCGCTAATAAATGCATGAGAGAGAATGTTGGTTCTATAATCCAATGCATCTCCGGCAGATACAAACAGTTTTTCTTTTCTTCATGTTCCATTGGCACTTAAATGGTTTTTTTTTTTTATTCTTGCACATAAATTTTCAATGCTTCTTCTTTCTCCACACCATAAGCTACTGCGGTTCCTGCATAAAAGGGAAGGTTGCGCGCGCCATGTAAAGCGCCTTCATCATAAATGGAAACCACAACTCCTGCCTGAGTAAGCAGATGTGGTAACTTGTAAGGAAGGTCAACATCGTCATCGGTTCTGGCAGGCAAGCTATGGGTTGCTGGAAGGATCACCGGAATTTTATTTTCTTTAAGAAAATCAGCCACAAAGAGCCCCCTCAAACCGCCAACTATGGTAATGCGTTTTATTCCGGAACGCTGTGCCGAACGAACAGACTCCACAATTTCTTTTGGGTTATCGGCATGGATCATCAACGTTTTCTTGCCATCAAATAACCCTTGCACTGCTTCTAATTTTAAGTTTATTTCTTTGGATGATAACTTCCCGTACGCAACTGCATCGGCAAAGAAACTTTCAAGCGTAGCTACTTGCTTCTCGTAATCTTTGTTCGGTGATTCTGAAAAGGAGAATGTATTGAAATCAAACTGGCGTCTTGCAATAGCAGGCCAGTTCATGTGAATGGCAATGTCTGCCGAATGCAAAGCATCTTCCCAATTCCAACCTTCCATTTCCATCAGGGATGAACTTCCCGAGATGGTACCACCTGTTGGTGTTGATTCTGCAAGCAACACTCCATTGAACCGAAAGGTTGGAGGATATTCTGAATCGGCATTGTAAGAAATTATAGAACGTACGTTGGGATTCATTCCTCCGGTTTCTGAGTAATCATTCATGGCACGGATCGCACTTACTTCTTGCAAACCAACTTGTGAACTTGGTAAGATAAAACCGGGGTACACATGCTTACCGGCAATGTCGATTACTTCGTAGCCTGACAAATCAGTTTTAACAACAGTCGCATCAGCAACCGCGGTTAGTTTTCCTTTATCAAATGTAATCAGCGAATTCTGGATCACCTGGCCATTGCCGATGTGTGCAACGCCTCCCGTAAGGGCAATTGGTTTTGATTGTGGCTTCGCAGGCACGGGCTTCTGCGCCCAGGCGATCTGAACGAGGAACAAAGCGATAAATTGTATGTACAAAGTGCTTCGTAGCGTATGAGCGAAGGAGTAGATTAACTTTTTCATATCTCTTTTATTTCTGTTTTAATCTTCGAGTACAGTTTCATATCCCAGCACATCATCGCAATGAAATTGCAATTGACTGCGGCCTTCACCCCGTTGTGTTGGCATACCCGACTTCTTAGCATTTTTCAGCTTTTGAATTAAGCGGGCACGCTCCAATTCAAGTGCCTTATTGTTTTGCTCGTCTTTCTCAACATCAAAATATACTTTACCATCGATGATAGTTTTCAAAGGCTTTGCATACACCGAAAGCGGGTGATCATTCCAAAGAACAACATCTGCCGACTTGCCGGCTTTGATACTTCCCATCTGATTGTCTAAGTGAAGCATCTTTGCAGGATTAAGCGTTACCATTTTCCAGGCATCTTCTTCGCTCATGCCTGCATACTTCACCGACTTAGCAGCTTCCTGGTTTAACCTGCGCCCCATCTCTGCATCATCCGAATTGATAGCAGTTACAACCCCAGCGCGGTGCATAATAGCAGCGTTATATGGAATGGCATACCGGACTTCCCATTTGTAATTCCACCAATCGGCAAACGTAGAAGCGGCTACTCCGTGTTCCGCCATCTTATCGGCTACTTTGTATCCCTCCAAAATATGTGTGAAGGTGTTTATGCGGAAGTTAAAGCTCTCGGCTACTTTCATCAACATGTTGATTTCGGATTGCACGTAGGAATGGCAACTGATAAATCTTTTCTTGTTCAAAATCTCAAGCATGGTTTCATCTACCAAATCCCTGCGGGGTTTTATAGCCAACGCTTTTTCTTTGGCAGGAACACTATTATAAGCATTCCATTTCTTTTCGTATTCGCGTGCATTGGTAAAGGCATCAACATATACTTGCTCAACACCCATGCGGCTTTGCGGATAGCG
>CAZNRJ010000078.1:8090-12657 GCA_964574945.1 uncultured Ohtaekwangia sp.
ACTTGCATTACTGCTTCTCTTTACGTTTTCACCCAAAGCGAATTTGATAAATCCATCCGCCCCTTGAATCTTTAGGTTTTCAGGCGATTCGCCCCAGCGCAATTTTATTAATGCCGACTGGCCGCCAATTGGGTTAGCAGAACCATGCAGTACTTGCACCGCCACTACACCTCCGGCAAGGGCTCTATAAATATTGATAGCCTCTGCATCCAAATTATCACCAATGCGCACCATGCCCGAATTGCTGGCTACATCGTTGATGCTGGCTGCACCAATATGTGAATGCTCATCAATAATTCCGGCTGTCAAATGTTTACCGGTTCCATCAACCACTTTTGCACTTGCATCTGAAAGATTTTTCCCGATTTTTGAAATCTTACCATCTTTCAAAAGCACATCAGTTTCTTTTAGAATACCATCACTTTCGTTTGTCCAAACAGTTGCATTCTTAATGAGCAATGTTTCAGTGGTTGGCAGGGCAGGGTAGCCATGACCTGTAAATGGATAAATTACTTTGCCGGGTTCTTCTTTCTTTTCGGCACCACCAGGCTTTTTAGAATCCTTAGCTTCAATATCTCCGGTGCGTGTTCCAGACCATGTAATCCAGGTGCCGTCAGCTAGTTGTCCTTTTCCTTTCCAGCCGGTTGTTTCACTCCAGCCTGAAAGACGAATGCTGCCCGGTTGTTTTTGTGGCTTGAAACTAATGGTGATAAGATCGTTACCAAAGGTTGAGTTTACATCTAATGAAGTAGAGTCGTTTACTTTTATTTTTGCTTTATGACTTCCGGCTTCACCGGTCACTTCCAGGTTATAAGTCTGTCCGTTTATAGAAAGATTATAATTGCCACTAAAGTCGCGGGTATCTAATGTCTTGATTAAATAAGGGTTGCCTTGCACCCAGTTTTGATGAATGATAGTTTTCTCATCAAATAGTTTTCCGGAAGTGATAATGAAGTTGGCGAGCAATCCTTTCTTTAAGCTACCCACCTGATCATCTACTTTTAAAAGTTGAGCAGGAGTTGTTGTTAATGCTTTGAGCGCGGCTGTTTCGGTAAGCCCGTTTTCGATAGCCTTTCTTAGATTAGGAAGGAAGTCGGAAGTTTTCTTAAGCCCTGAAGAAGTAATAGAAAATTGAATTCCATTTTTTTCTAATGTAGCTAAGTTAGCAGGAGCAAGTTCCCAATGTTTCATGTCAGCCAGCGAAACCTTTTCCGCATCGAAAGGGTCTTCTACATCGTAGGCATCCGGGAAATCAACAGGAACAATAAGCGAAGCTTTGGTGGCTTTTATTTCGGCAATGCGCTTGTATTCATCGCCAGCGCCTTTGATGATGTATTGAATGCCGAACTCATCGCCAACTTTATCGGCACGCAAAACATTTGCCCAACTGGTGGCTGCAAAAATTTGCGGCAGGCGTTGATTTTGAATCCATCCTTCCAACGATTGATCGGCAAAAGGTTTTGGGTTTTGACTATTATACCACTCAGCATCCATATACGTTTGGCGCAGCAAGGCGATAAAACCCATCAGCGATGACGGATAGGTTTGAGTGGAGGTTCCTTTCTCCAACGAATAATTGGCAGCTACTTTTTGTTTGATCAAAGCGGTATTATCATTCTTTTCGCTGAGCGATACAAAGGCACTGGTTCCTCGTGCAAGTCCATCTGGCTTGGAGGTAAGCACTGCACCAAATCCAAGCTTTCTTAATTCGTCTGCAGTTTTTGCGTTGATGGTAAATTCATCGGCAGCATTGTAATGCGAGCGGATTGCCTGGTTGGCGTTGTAAGCACCTTTAGTAGCAGATTCCATTTGTTCGGAGCCACCAAAGCCACGACCACGTACACGCTCCACATCAGGCAAGCCATAACTTGTATACATATCAACCAACGAAGGATAGATGTATTTCCCTTTTAAGTCGATGGTCGCATAACCTTTGGGTACAGCAAGATTTGCCCCCACTTGTTCAATGCGGTTTCCCTTTATGAGTAAGGTTGCATTTTGCAGGGTTGTTTGAGGATCGACCACAATGGTGGCGTTGGTAAAGGCGTATAAGCCGGCACGCTTGTCTTTCACATCATTTCGGGGAAATGTTTCCTGGGCCACAGCGGCCCATCCCGAAAGGAGAAAAACAACGAGTAAGAGTATTCTGCTATTCTTCATAGATTAATGGTTAGTATTGAAGGCCGCAAAATATATAAAAAAGGAGAGTACCTGGGGAATAAATGGATGTGCGGTTAATAGGAGGGTTTAAACTTGAGAGTCAGATGCTGTAGGCTGGATACTTGATACTTTTATACTAATTCCTAACTCGCTGATAATTAAATGTGTTTTAAATATTCTTCTTAGAAACCTTATCTCCAGCCTGACTTAATCGCCTGGCAAAATTAGGAGTAACACTTAAATCAAACGGAAGATTATTGGGCGACAGAAAGAGGCTTCTGAACAAAGGGAAGTCTAAGAGTATCTTTTTGTCCATAAGTGATGCTTCTTTATTAGCCTCCTGTCTTCCCAGCACTTCCTCAACAGCAAAAAGATAAAAGGGACTAGAGCGATGTGTCATTTTTAAAATTTCTGCGGCCTCATCAAGTTTTCCTCTTTTGGCTAATATTATTGCCTTCAGATCATAATAAGGAAAGTAATCCTGATCGGGATCTTGCAAAATAAGTTCATAGGCTTCATCCCATTTGCCCAATTGGATCATGGCAAATAGTTTATAGTCATCAATGCCATATCTTATCGGAGCTAAATTGGCTTTTGCGATTTCTGACAACACTTCCTCGTACTTTCCTGAATGCAAGAGGTTAAAGATAATAATGCGGGAAGCATCACCTGCCGAGGGATCTTTCAACAGAATCTTTTGGCTTATCTCAGACAACTCTTTACCGTAACCCATTGCAATCAGCAGGGTTGAAAAATCAAAATTCTGGTACTTAAAGAGTCTCGGAGCATCTTCACTTAGCAAACCCTTTTCAATCACTTGCCTGAAATTTGTCCAATTGTTGGAATACATGGTTTGAGGTATTCGGTAATAGTCTGCCTGCGAAGGTTCCTTTGAACGAGCAATGGCGTTGGCAAGGTCTCTGTTGAACGAAGTATAAGCTTGTTGATCGGTTAGCGTATCCTTATACAGCGGATCGTCCTTCAATACATAGTGAAGGAAGAAATCAGCATGAAATAAATAGGGATTAACAAAATCCGGATCCAACCGCGAAGATTGTTCATAATAGTGGTTGGCTTCCTTTAAGGTGGCTAAATCAATAAACCGGGTTCGTTCATGCGCCTGGTCATCCAGGTCTCGACCCTTTAAAAATGCCAGATATGCCTCCGCACTGGTAGTGCCTGCCCATTGCATTTGTTGGATGGCTTTTTCATCCAATGAAACATCAAGGCTCTCAGCAATCCTGGTTGCAATTTCTTTTTGCAGTACAAAAATATCTTCCTCATTTCTATCGTACGTGTTCGACCATATATGAAAGCCATCAGCAGCTCGGATCAACTGCGCAGTAATTCGTAAGCCATTGCTTGATTTTCTGACAGAGCCCTCTACTATGTAATTAACCCCCAGTGAATCAGCAATATCCTGAATGCGCAGATTCTTGTTTTTGAAAGCAAACGAGGATGTTCTTGATGATACGCTTAGCCCCTTTAGATGAGCTAAACTATTTAAAATTTCCTCGGTAAGTCCATCACCAAACCAACCTTGATCTTTGGTTTCGCTCAAATCAACAAAAGGAAGTACAGCAATTGATTTATCCAGTAATTCAGTTTGCTTGTTTGTTGAATCTAATTTTGAATAAAGAAAATATCCTGACACCGCTAACAAAATCATCGCGGCACCTATTGCCAATAGTGACTTTGTACGCTTTTGATTTTTAGTTTTTGACACTTCTGTAACAATGCTTTGTTGTGCTGAGGTAACTGGATTCTTAAGTGAATTGATTAACTCTTTGATTGCATTGGCTACTTTATTAACCTGATTCTGGTAATCAGTTTTATTTTGATTGTCGGTTTTGTTGTCAGTTGATTTTAATGGCCGATTAACACCTGTTTCTTTGTAAATGAATTCAATGGCTCTTAATACGCCACCAATTTCGGTTTCGATCGTGGCCTTATCATCGGTATCAAGGTCATGGATTTTAATAGGAAAAATCCTGCTAGTCACATTTCCATTGCTAAGTTTTATATCTCTTCCAAAGAGATCTTCTTTTGCAAGCTTATTAAATGCAACAAACTCATGTTGCCACGCAAATGACTTTGGGTCGCAATAGGTTTGGGAGATGATAGGAATGAAGATGAGACACTTGAGTTTGCCTTCCAAGCTCATGTCTACGTTATGGGTTTCGAGAAGGCCATCGTGGGGGTTTTGATCGAAGTAAATGGAGATCGGTTCTTTAATTGTAGCAGCTAACTCTTCTTGTAAGGCATTCACAAACTCCGTTACCCAGCCGCTTCGGTTATCGTTGTGGCGATAGCTTATAAAAATATCATATTCAAAACTTGGGAGTAGGGAGGGCATACTATAAAGTTAATACTTTATCGTTGCCTGTCCACCATAGCCACAGCGTAG
>CAZNRJ010000079.1:0-2217 GCA_964574945.1 uncultured Ohtaekwangia sp.
GCCTGCCATGGGGGTTTCTGGAATTTTTTCCTTGGGCGAGGTACATCCAAGAAATGTGATTAGGAAGAGAAAATACAGTTTTTTCATACTCTTAAAGGTAATTAATTACCTTACCCGCACCAACAGGTTCATAAAATTGATAGCGATAAAAATCCGGATCAAAACAGCAACCGATTGAAGGCGGTCTGTGAGAAAGTATCTATTTACGGGACACAAAAAACTGGAACCCTAACACACTAAGGCAAATCACAAGCCCCAGGAACTCGCGTGTTTCTTCTATGTAGGGAAATTGCATTTTGGCAAGATCGTCAAACAGCAATGCCCTGTCAGGGGAATGAAACCATTCCATAGCTCCAGGAAACAGAATGATTGCATAGATAAAATACAGACCCGCGGTAATGCCAATCCAGGGTTTGTAGTATCTCTTGAGAAAAGCCAGCGCAGAAAGCACCACCATGTTGAGGTAAATCAAAATCCAAATCAGGGGATCAGGATCATTGATCTGCAAAGCAGCAAATGAGAGAAACATTAGCGCAAGAACAACATGGATGATTTTCATTAACATATTGATTAAAAAATTGCTCCAGCAATAGTTGCTGTCAACATGGTTGCCAACGAAGCAGCGATCATGGCCTTCAATCCTAACTTCGATAAATCACCTTGCCGGTTAGGGGCCATGCCGCCAATGCCGCCAATTTGAATAGCAATTGAACTGAAGTTAGCGAATCCGCAGAGTGCGTACGTGGCAATACGAATTGATTTTTCACTTAAGACACCCGAAGCTTTCAGGTTGGCTAAATCCAGGTAGGCAACGAACTCGTTGATCACCATCTTTTGTCCTAACAGGCTGCCTACATACAATGATTCATCCCAGCTCACACCAATACAAAAAGCAAACACGCGAAAAACCTGTCCTAAAATATATTGTAAAGAAAACCCCTGGTAGGTTCCATTTGTGCTTTGAACAACAAAATCATTTAGCCCTGTGTAGGCTCCGACAAAATCAACCAACACCCAATTGATGGCATAAATAACTGCGATAAATGCGAGTAACATGCCACCTATGTTCAAGGCTAACTTCAACCCATCGGCTGCACCCGTTGCTATTGCATCAATCAGGTTAACGCCAATCTGGCTTTTAATTACCACTAAATTCCTGTCAATTTTTTCAGGCTCCGTCTCGGGCAGGAATAGCTTCGCCAACACAATCGCTGCCGGGGCATTCATAATGGATGCACTCAACAGGTACGTAGCAAACTTGGATTGCTGAACAGGATCACCGCCTCCTAAAAATGAAACATAGGCTCCCAGCACACTCCCTGCAATGGTGGCCATTCCGCCCACCATCAGGCAATTCAATTCTGACTTCGTCATCCGGTCAATGAATGGCCTGACCAAAAGCGGAGCTTCCGTTTGCCCCATAAAAATATTGGCAGCGGCCGATAGACTTTCAGCGCCTGATAAACGCATAGTGCGTGCCATAACCCAGGCAAAGCCAAAAACGATTTTTTGAAGAACGCCCAGATAATATAACCCGGCAGTAACGGCAGAGAAGAAGATAACGGTTGGTAAGGCCTGAAACGCAAAGAGAAAACCCAGGTTATGTCTTACTGTTGCGTCACCCGAACTATTCTTTGCCAGGTCGCCATAGAGAAACTCTGCGCCTTTCGCTGCAAAACTTAAAAAGGTAACAAACTTATCACTTGCATAACTAAACGCAACTTGTGCAAATTCAATCTTACCGATTATAAGCCCAATGACAAGTTGGATCGTTATACCGATTAAAACAAGCCGCCAGTCAACCGCCTTGCGATTGCCGGAAAGCAAATAAGCTATAGCAATAATAAAGATGACACCGAGCAGCCCACGCAAATAATCCATTGTAGTTAATTTTCTGTTTTAGTTGCGTTTTCCCAGTTCATCGCGGATTTTGGCTGCCCGCTCATAATCTTCCTTGTCGATGGCATCTTTAAGAAGGTCGTTTAATTTTTCAATTGAATAATTTTTGTAATCCTCGCCCCCGCTTGCCTTGCGGCTGGACTCTTTCTTCACCTTTGCTTTTGGCTCAGGCTTGATCTCAGCCTTTTCGTCCTCCTCTTCCTGATCGGTAAGTACTATTCCGGCTTCGGCTAAAATTGCTTCGTAGGTATAAATAGCTGCATCGAAACGTAAACCAATCGCAATTGCAACAGTTTCAGCTGGCCCTTTTGGTGGGTC
>CAZNRJ010000079.1:2227-11582 GCA_964574945.1 uncultured Ohtaekwangia sp.
GCAATGGCATCGGAAGGACGGGCATCAATCTCTGTTTTTTTCAGCCCATCGGTACACACAATCTTGGCAAAGAAAACCCCTTCCTTTAAATCGGAAATAATAATTTCATCTACATGGAAATGAAATGAGTTTGAAAAGGATTTGAACAAATCATGCGTCATTGGCCGATTGGGAATGATCTTCTCAATCTCGATAGCGATTGCCTGCGCTTCAAACATGCCAATAATAATCGGGAGCCTGCGGTTGCCTTCTGTCTCCCCTAATACGAGTGCAAAAGAACCAGTCTGTGATTGACTGGAGGAAAGTCCGAGTATTTCAAGTTTTATCTTCTTCAACGTAGCCACAGAAAATTGAAATTATAAAAAAAGTCATAAAACCCAACCATACTCCAAAGATTGCTTTTTTGTTATCCGTTCGCAGCTTTTATGGCCGCTGTTAATTTAGGAACTATATCGAATGCATCACCCACTATACCATAGTCTGCCGCTTTGAAAAATGGCGCATCCGCATCTTTATTAATCACTACAATACATTTGGATGAATTCACTCCGGCCAGGTGTTGAATAGCGCCTGAGATTCCAATGGCGATGTATAGCTGTGGGGCTACTTTAACTCCGGTCTGGCCAACATGCTCATGATGTGGTCTCCAGCCCATATCGGAAACAGGTTTACTGCAGCCTGTTGCTGCATGCAAGGTTTTGGCAAGTTCTTCCAATATTCCCCAATGCTCAGGCCCTTTTAATCCCCTGCCCCCCGACACAACAATCTCCGCTTCCGGAAGCAGAATATCACCCGTAGCTTTTTCAGAAGAGAGAATGGTTGTATTAAAATCGGCATCAGAAAGGGTAACCGGATAATTTACAACCTCCGCAGTACCGCCCGTCTCTTTTATTTCGGCTGCATTCTTTTTTATAGCGATCACTTTTTTTGCATTCTTCAATTCAACTATTGAAAACGCTTTGCCCGTGTAAATACTTCGTTTAACAACAAAGCCGCTGCTTGTGTTTGGCAGTTCAACCACATTAGATGCGAAACTCGCCCCTGCTTTTACGGCTACCTTTGCTGCCACCGGTGTGCCTAACGATGAATTTGCCAACACCAGGACATTTGCATTCTCATCCTGCATAGCTTTCGTAAGCACTGAGCTATAAACCTGTATAATTCCTTTTTCAAGTTTTGGATCAGCCGCATGTAATACTTTGGTTGCTCCATACTTACCCAATGACTGGACTTCCGTTGCATCGGCAGGGCCGAGTACAATCGCTGTTACTGATCCGCCCATCGCCTTCGCATAACAAATTGCTTCAAGCGATGACTTCCTTACTTTCCCTTCGGCTACTTCTGCAAAAACTAATGTTGTCATATCGAATATTTATAAATCAAAATTCAAAATCTCAAAGAACCTTTGCTTCATTCTTCAGCTTCGTTACAAGATCAGCCACATTATCTGCTGAAATCATTTGCACAGCACCTTTGGGAGCAGGCAGTTCAAACTTTTGAAGTACCGCGCTGGCTTCTGTTGCTTTAGGTTCAACCACTTTCAATGGTTTAGTGCGGGCCGACATAATACCGCGCATGTTGGGGATTTTCCATTCGGCAATAGGCTCCTGGCATCCCGCTACAAGCGGCAAGGCGGATTCCACCTCTTCTTTTCCGCCCTCAATCTCCCGGATCATTTTCACTTTTGTGCCATCGATGTCTAATTTCATAACCGGAGAAACAGAAGGAAGACCCAACAGCTCTCCTACCATAGCATGAACAACACCACTGTTGTAATCTATCGACTCCCTTCCCATTAAAATCAGGTCAAACCCTTTGGCGTGTTCCGCGATTTGAGTGGCTACAAAAAATGAATCGACAGGGTCAGCATTTACGCGGATAGCATCATCAGCTCCAATTGCTAATGCTTTCCGAATCGTTGGCTCCGTATCGGCCGTGCCTACATTAATAACGGTGACGGTTGTTCCGGGAGTTGCTTCTTTCAATTCGATGGCTCGTGCCAGTGCATAATCATCGTAAGGGCCAATAATAAACTGAACCCCCGTTGTATCGAACTTTGTGCTGTTATCAACAAAATTGATTTTGGAAGTAGTATCGGGTACGTGCGAGATGCAAACTAATATCTTCATAATCTTAATAAAATGAGAATCAAAACTTTACCTATTTCAGTCTAAATTTGGCCTCAAGATAAAGGATAAAATCTGAATAGAGCACTTAAAAACGTGAAAATCCGATGAATGCAGACCGTATTAAGATGCTTGAGCAATTCCTGAAGGACGATCCTGCCGATCCGTTTAACCTGTATGCCCTTGCACTTGAATTCAAAAATCAGAATACGGCAAAGGCCATTGAACTTTTCGATCGATTGTTAGAGCAACATCCCAGCTACCTGCCCACCTATTACATCGCTGGAAATTTCTTTGCGGATCAATCCGATCTTGAAAAAGGGCTTGAGGTTTTAAGAAAAGGATTTGCACTGGCGCTTGAGCAAAAGGATAAAAATGCAGCAAGGGAATTGAAGTCGGCTATAGAGAATTTGGAGGATTAAATGCGTTTAACTACAGAAGTACTTAGAAATAATATTGATTACAACAAATTATTCTATCTTAACATAGGTTAGGTATAGTGGCCGATATAAATTTTGAGACTGAGTTTAGACCATCAATCCATTTTAAAAAGGGATAATAAGAAATGAATTTAATAAGCAATAGGATACGATTATTACAAGGGCTTAATCTAAGTATTTACGGCTTGATATCCATTTCTTTTTTTGTCTTCTGGGTGCAGAACAGAAGTATTAATAACCTGATTATATTTTTAATTGAATTTATTGTTTTTGGATTGGCTAATTTTTTTTTTACCTGAAATTATTTGAGGTCTATCTGAAGGAAGATAAAATCATCCTTAAAAATCTTTTTACTTCGAAGGAAGTAGATCGCGTAGAATTTAAAAAAGTTAATAGAACAATTTTGTCTCCGCTTATATTTTAAAATTAGTTTCAGTGAAAAGAACGTTTATTTTATGCCAGGTATTTCAGAGGCAGTAAACTCGTTATTAGATAAAGATTTCATAAAAAAAATTAATGATGAATTCAAATGAGTTCATTCTTCGCAGGGTCTCAACTCAGGTGCAAGCGTCACTTGTGCCTCTTTACTTATTAAACCAACCCTTAACTTTAGGCTGTGCATTAGTACTTTCTTTGTCGTATACCGTTTCTGTCTAACACGGTCAATGCACTATCAAAGTCAAATTCTTTCTTGTTAATTAATTCTTCGATCATTCTACCAGGCTCGTCTGCTCCATATTCATCAAGTCGAAGATAAATTACTCCTTTTTGCGGTCTGTAATTGTGTTTGAAAATCAGTTCGCCATAATCCCGGTCAAAGGTCAGAATTGTCCGGTTTTCATTAATTGCAATATTCATTACAACATTGTCCTGAATACTTGGACTATCAGTCCCGATTGAATTAATATCAAAACCTTTGCTTCTCAAGTAAAGAATACTCTTTAATGGGAAACTCTCATTAGCTAATAATTTCATGAAGTCTGTCAGGCTGTCTTTCTTGTTGGTGTGAACAAAAGACCGTCATGCATACATTCTTGTATGTATGTAAAAACAGCTTGCAATGACTCTTTTGTTAGCCTTGGAAAATTTTCAAGAATTTCATTTTCTGTCCAGCCTTGTGCGAGAAGTCCAACAATATGCTCAACCGAAATCCTTGTCCCCTTAATGGTCGGTTTGCCTAATAAAACTTCTTTGTCCGATACTATATAGTCTTGCCAATTCATAGCCCAAATTTAAGCTTTTTCTATCACTTTTGTCGGTGATTTTCCTTCTTCGCAGTGTCTCTCGTAAGCACAGGATAGTGTGGTGAAGAAGACGCTGCGATTAGTTTAACCGCAACGTCTCATCCCGCGCGCACACAACCTACGCCATTGGAGACATTGCGGAGAAGGAGATTTAAAAGGTCGGAGTCAAGAGTAACACTTCCATTGGAACCCAATAGCTTAAACCTGAAACACAATCTTACCCACCTTATTCGGTTTGGTAATATCGGGGAATGATTCGGCTATTTTAGAGAATGGGCGGATCGAATCAACCAATGGCCGGATTTGATGGTTGCTTACAAAGGCAAGCATTTCACTGAATTCATGATCGCTGCCCATCGTTGAGCCTAACAACGATAGCTGGTTCCAGAACATTCTATACAAATCTAACTTTGCAGGCAAACCATTGGTAGCTCCGTAAAATACAATCTTACCTTTTGGCTTAAGAACTTTGATAAAATTATTTAGCTGATCGCCTCCGGCACTGTCAATCACCAAATCAAACCCACCTTTTGTTTTCCATAAATCAGTATAGGTTGCTTGCTTCTTATAGTTATACGCGCCTTTCGCGCCCAGCTTTATTGCCTTGTCAATTTTATCATCACTACCAGAAGTGACATACACATTGGCGCCAGCCGCTTGCGCAAAAAGAAAAGCAAACTGGGCTACCCCGCCACCAAAACCGGAGATCAACACATTTTGCCCGGACTTTAATTCTCCTTTACGGAATAAAGCGCGATAGGCAGTAAGTCCCCCCAACGGCAACGCTGCGGCCTGGAGAAAATCTAAATGGGCCGGCTTGCGATGCAGCCGGTCAACTGACACTAAAACATATTCTGCAAACGTGCCATCCACCGGCATCCCGAGAATTGTATATTTCCCAGACTGAACATCGAGGTCGGGGCCCCAATCGATGTTGGGATTGATAACAACCTCCTGCCCAACCCAGGGCTGATCTGCCTCATCGCCAACTTCTTCAACAACTCCCGCACCATCCGAACCCATCGTAACTCCAAATTTAATGTTGGGATATTTACCCTCGCGAATCCAATCGTCCCTGCGATTGAGCGCAGCCGCTTTAATGCGCACCAGGGCTTTACCTTCTGTGACGATTGGCTTAGGCAATTCTTTCAGCTCTATCTGACCTGCTTCTTTAAGTACAAGGGCTTTCATAGAATAAGTTCAGATTGAAGATACAACCTCAACAAGAGAATAAGAAATAAGTTTAGGGAAATCTTCCGCAGATTTTGCGGAACCGCAGAATGAAAATCAGTTGACAATCCCGATAACTATCGGGATTGTCAACTTGTTTCTGATTTAAAATCGCAATTTTTTTTGACTAGAATGGAGTATCATCATCACCACCCTGAATTGATGGCGGAGTATCGCGGAACGTATTCAACCGGCTTTCGCGGGTAATGCTGCTCATGGGGGTAAGGCCATCGGGTGCATCATAATCGGCAAACTTGGTGTACTTACCAATAAATTTCAGCTTCACATTTTCAAGTGACCCGTTCCGGTGCTTGGCAATAATCACTTCGGCCATGCCCTGCGTTGGCATACCTTCTTCATCCACCGTAATCTTATAGTATTCTGGACGGTACAGGAACATAACGATATCGGCATCCTGTTCAATGGAACCTGATTCACGTAAGTCAGAAAGCTGCGGACGCTTATCACCACCGCGCGTTTCCACCCCACGGCTCAACTGCGACAACGCAATTACCGGAACATTCAATCCTTTGGCTATTCCTTTCAACGCTCTTGAGATGGAAGCAATTTCCTGTTCGCGGTTTCCACCGGCCTCACCTTTCATCAATTGCAGGTAATCGATTACCACCAATTGAATATTGTGTTCGGCTTTTAACCTTCGGCACTTGGCACGGAGTTCCAAAATGGAAAGTGCCGGAGTATCATCAATAAATATAGGTGCGCTGGAAAGACGGGTTGTCTTGGTCACCATCTGTTGCCATTCAAAGTCGGCCAGGTTTCCTTTTTTGATTTTCTCAGAATCCAATTCCGCTTCCGCAGAAATCAATCGGTTAACCAATTGAAGCGAGGCCATCTCCAATGAGAATATCGCAACCGGAAAATTAAAATCAACAGCCGCATTTCGCAACGCAGAAACTACAAAAGCAGTTTTTCCCATACCGGGCCTGGCAGCAATAATTGTTAATTCAGATTTCTGCCAGCCGGACGTAACCCGATCCAGTCGTGAGAATCCACTGGGTATTCCCGTAAGGCCATCTTTGTGATTTCTCTTTTCCTGGATCTCCTTTGTAGCCTGAAACATCAGCGACTTCATGGAGTCGTAATTCTTGCGCAGGTTGGAATCAGAGATTTTAAAAATATTTTGTTCGGCACTATCCAACAACTCAAACACATCGGTTGTGTCTTCGTAGGCATTGGAGTGTATTTGCGATGCAATCTGAATAAGGTCGCGCTTGATCGCCATCTCTATTATTATACGTGCGTGATATTCAATATTGGCAGCCGAACTTACTTTGCTGGTTAACTCGGCTATGTAATAGGCACCGCCCACCAATTCCAGCTTGGCGCTCTTGCGAAGCTGGGCAACAACGGTACGCATGTCCACCGGCTCGGAAGCCTTGAACAAATCGATAATCGCGTTATAGATTTCTTTGTGCTGCTCGGAATAAAAATGTTCGGGTCTTAAAAATTCAACAACTGCTGTTAATGCATTTTTCTCGAGCATCAACGCACCCAAAATGGATTCTTCCAGATCGAGCGCCTGAGGTGGCAGCTTACCTAAACTCTCGGAGATATCTCTCACTAAAAGTTTTGATTTGCTACCGGCTCCGCTCATCGCAGAACTTAACCTCACTGGCGTTGATCGTTGCTCCATACTTTGTGGTTGTTGTACGTAGTTTCTTTATAGGGCAACAAACGTAACGCTAAGAATACTTCTACCGTCAACAAGTTATCGACATTTAAACGTGTGAATTTGTGAATAAATTCCGTGAGAAAAAGTTGGTAATTAATTATTAGATAATTCTTAACTCTTTTACTCGCTTCACATTTTGGATTATATTTAGCCCTGTTACTAACTTTGAACTCTTGACAGCCAACGAACTATATAATCAAAGCCTTGATAAACAGCGCATCATCGTTGTTGGAGAAGGCGGTACTTTAATAACTTCCCTTCTCATTCATGTACTCAATTTTTACAAACGAAAATTTGATGTGAGCTTGCCCGGGCAAGAGCCTTTGCTTAATCCGGATCACGCAGTAATTATCATACATGGAATCGATCAACTTACTGATTACAAACATCATATCGCAATTTTAAGTACCATCGGTTCAAATCAAAATCCGAAAGATTTTGAGGCATTGGCTGATGGAACCCCAAAAGGCGGAACCCTATTATATCCCGAATCAAGTTCAACCTTAAAGCAAATTGGATCACGTGAGCGTACTGATGTTCAGGCGATTGGCTACGACCGATACAAATACGAGACTAAAGAGGGAAAGACAATTCTAATCTCGAGTACAGACCAGAAATTCCCGATCGCCCTTTCAGGCGATCAAAACATGGAGTATTTAAGCGCGGCAAAAGAACTGCTCAAAAAAATAGGGATCAGCAGCGGCCAATTTTACAACGCTGTAACTACCTACCAACCTGCTTAAGCCTTTCTTATCAATTTTTTTGCGTATGAAATTGAACCTTAAAATACCGCTTTGCTTTTTCGACCTGGAAACAACGGGAATCAATGTTACGCAGGATCGCATTATCGAGATAGCGGTAATTAAAGTAATGCCCAATGGCGAGGTGATTAAGAAGAGTAACATCGTTAATCCAACCATACCTATTGCACCTGAGTCAACTGCCATCCATGGCATTAGCAACGATGACGTAAAGGATAAACCCACTTTTAAAGAAGTTGCAAAGGAGTATGCCCGCTTTTTTGAAGGGTGTGATCTTGCCGGGTTCAATATTTTAAAATTCGATGTACCCGTGCTGGTAGAAGAATTCCTTCGTGCAGATGTTGAGTTTGATTACAGTCGAAAAAAGTTAATTGATGCCCAGAAGATTTTCCACATGATGGAAAAGCGCACGCTGTCCGCTGCCTTCAAATTTTATTGTGATAAAGAGATTACCGATGCCCATTCAGCCGAGGCTGACACGCAGGCAACTTTGGAGGTGCTCTATGCCCAGATTGCGCGTTATGAAAATCAGGAGGTAACGGATGGGCTCGGAAAAAAAGTTGGCATTGTTAAAAATGACATGGAGGTACTTCATAAACTAACCGCCTCCAACCTGGTGGACCTTGCGGGAAGGATGGTACGAAATGAAAAGAATGAAGTCATCTTCAACTTTGGAAAGCACAAAGGAAAAGTTGTAACGCAAGTGTTTAAAGACGAACCTTCCTTTTACGACTGGATGATGAATGGGGATTTTCCCCTCGATACCAAGCGCAGGCTTACGGAAATCAAATTGAGCGGGTTAAAGATGTAATTTCCTTTCAATAAAGTCGCAATTCCATTTATCTTTGGATAGCCTTAGTCTTTCTTTAATTGAAACCAATTATGAAGACTTTCATCCTTTTTGTTGCTCTACACATTGCCTCATCGGGGTACTGTACCCTCCAATCGAACCCAAACGAAGAGCATTTTCCTGAAATAAAAATATACATCCCTCACAATCAACTAAAGAGTTTACAGAACAGCAAGACTAAAAAGGTACTATCACACCCCGTTTTTATAATTGATAATGATACTGCTGACGTGAAAGAAATTCATACGCGCGGCAAAAGCTCATTGCAATTTAAGCACAAGTCTTTATCTGTTGAGCTTGATAAACCAGTAACGATAGCCCAAAGCAGCGAGAAAATCCATTTAAAGAAATTTGATCTTCTTAACCTGGCGATGGATAAAAACCTTTGGCACAATCGCTGGTCGTTTCTCTGCATGGATCAACTGGGGCTCTTCCCTCTTTTTAATTCGTTCTGCAAAGTTTGGATCAATGATGAACCGCAAGGGATTTATTTGATCGTTGAAAAACCTCAGCAATTGCAGGCAAAACTCAACAGCCCATACATGCTTCGAAGAGGCCCAAACCATACTATTGACAATGAGTATTATGGTCATTCAGAAAAAGAGATGGCCAAAAAATACAGGAGGCAATTTCAATCCATTTACTCCCCTAAATTCAATCACCCCCCCGATTCGCTGGCAGCACGATTACACCGGGTTATAAATTTGGAAAAATATTTTCAGTTCATTGGATTCAATTACTTAATAATGAATGGTGATTATTCTGATGAAGTCTTCTTTTACATTGAACCCGCCAAAAAATGGTTTGAAGTAATTCCCTGGGATTATGACGACATTATGAGACCTATTCCACATGAAGGTCGGTATGAAAGAAGTCTCGAGTTTGCAAACAAGAAATTCTTTTCGCTCGAAGAAACGCTTGATCGTGCCATTGCCGGAGACAATATACTGTATCAGCAATATGAGCATTCCCTTAAAGAGTTGATGCTCTCACTTGATTCCGCCAGGATAA
>CAZNRJ010000079.1:11592-12595 GCA_964574945.1 uncultured Ohtaekwangia sp.
ATAAGATCAAATGCCCACAAGGTCTTAAATGAGTTAGAACAGTTGAGTAAAGATGATTCCATCGCCAAAGCTTCCCTGTTTCTCGGTTTACATCCTTTTCAAATCGAGCAGGCAAAAGAAGATGTTTTGGTATCCATTGACTATATACTTGAAAGAAGAACGTGGATCTTAAGCCAGCTAACTAACGATTAAAATACAATAGAGAAGCATCCTTGTTTTTTCCTTCAGATTGAATACCTTAAATAAGGTTATATCACTATCTTGAATCCAGAAACCCATCTGATTATGAACACGTTCAACATCAACCGCAGGCGATTTATTAAAGGCGCTACGGCCACCTTAGCCCTCAGCGCGTTTGGCGCTCAAGCTATGGACATTTTGTACGCACAAAAAACGTGGCGCGTTGCTTTGATTGGTACTGGGTGGTACGGTAAAAGTGATTTGTTCAAACTAATCCAGGTTGCCCCTGTTGAGGTGGTAGCGCTTTGCGATGTAGACAAAAACTTATTAACCGAGGCGGGTTCTTTGGTAAGTCAGAGACAGAAATCAAAAAAGATACCCCGGCTCTATAACAACTATCAAAAACTTCTGGCAGAAAATGAATTGGACATTGTGCTCATCGGTTCGCCAGATCACTGGCATGCCTTACAAACTATTGATGCTATAAAAGCAGGTGCCAACGTGTATGTGCAAAAACCTATTAGTGCGGATGTGATAGAAGGCGAAGCCATGCTTGCTGCCGCACGAAAATACAAACGCACCGTGCAGGTGGGTATGCAACGCAGAAGCACCCCTCATCTCGCGGAAGCGAAAAAGAATATTATTGAAGCCGGCTTGCTGGGCAATATTTCGCACGTGGAAATGTGTTGTTATTACCACATGAGGAATAGTAGTAATCCGTCTTTACAAACTGTACCTGATTTTCTGGATTACGATCTTTGGACAGGTCCGCCACCAACCTCTGTGGGGGAGGCCATCATAAGGACGCAATGGTGCCGGACCT
>CAZNRJ010000080.1:0-6225 GCA_964574945.1 uncultured Ohtaekwangia sp.
GTTGTGCAACAGCTACTTTTGTTGGTAGCTGTAGGGCCCTTCTCCGAACTTCATTCGTAGCCTTGTCTTTTGTCCCTCGTTAATTAGCGCCAGTCTTTTTTAGTTAGTCGTGCGGCTGGGCATTTTTCATATTCCAACTTTGTCCACTTATACTACACTGAGCACACTCTTTGACAAGCTTTGGATGCGGGCTGCAAGTGTGGATTGGCAAAGTGTGTGCGAATTGTTTGCTGGCATTTTGGTTAAATGAAGTCATGAAGATGGTCAGCCCAAGCCTTACTTAATAGCGGTGGAACCGCATTTCCAATTTGGACGTAATAATTTCGCTTAGTTGTCGAAAGGACTTTGAATGAGTCTGGAAAGGACTGGATTCTCAATCCTTCTCTTAGGCTAATCAATCTATCCTTGGTGTAGTGAATGTTACACCCTACATTAAGTCTGTTGAAATGTGTATTGATAGTGTAAGATGGATTTTCTTTTGATAATCTCCCATAGGTAGTTGTTCGGCCACCAGTCCTCTTAAAATTTAATATCCTCGTTGTTGCAATTTTGTCTGGCACGTTCATGTAGTTGCCACCTGGTGGAATGTGGTCAATGAGTTCTTGGTCTTTTCTACTTGCGTATGGAGTAAAATGTAAATCAAATTTTCCGTTTTGCCCTTTCCTCATTATCTCTTGAAATTCCCCTTTTGGCTTCCTGATATACTTTCCGATTCCATTTTTTGTTGTGTCTGAAAGGTCGGACAATGCCTCAAAAGCACTTACCCAACTTTCTTCTGAATGTGATTTTGTCGGCTCTGAAATTTTAGTTTTCTTTTTATTACCAACAATAAAGACCCTCACTCGTTTTTGAGGAACTCCAAAGTCCGCAGCGTTAAGTTTGAAAACAGAAGTTGTGTATCCAAGGTCATTAAATGCTTCAACAAGATTGTCAAGAACTTTTGAACCATCAGGATTTTTCGCTGATAAAATTCCTGTTACATTTTCAAGAATAAAAACTTTTGGCTTCACTCTTTGTAAAACTTCCAAGTAAGACCAAACCAAATTTGACCTATCATCTTTCGGATTTCTTTTTCCTACTAAAGAAAATGATTGACAAGGTGGACCACCAATTACAATATCTGCTTTAGGAATTATACTTTTGTCAATTCTTACAATGTCTTCGCAAAAAATGTGGTCACCAATATTGAAACGATAAGTTTCGCAAGCATCTTTAAGAATATCGTTTGCCCAAATAATATCGTATCCAGATTGCTTGAACCCTAAGTCCAAACCACCGCAGCCCGAAAACAAACTAACTACTTTTGGTTTCTTCATATCCTTCTGTCTTCTACTAAGTCGGCTAAAAACAATTCAAAATAATCTGTCATTGCGGCAGCATTTGCAAAGCCTAAATTATTCTTTGTGAAAATCACTCTTGCAATTTCTAAATCAAGATTTCTTCTTGGTGTCGCTATTCCCTCATCTCCATTAAAATCAGGATTAGCTACATTGATTGCATCAAACGCTGTAACAACCGAAAGAATTTCAGCTTGTGTAAATTGAGTTAAGTCAGGAATCTTGAAACGGCTGATTTGAAAACCCTCCAATTTTCTTAATCCTTCTTGATTGTTTGCATTGAGTTCAAACTGAATTTGTCCAAATGCTGAGAGCAAAAATGCTGTGATGAATTTGTATTGCTGTTCATCGGTCGCATTTGCATTTTGGTTTTGCAAATTGTTGCAGTAAAAGAAATTTGTTGAAAGGGTTAAGTTGTGATTGTGTGGGTTGTAATAAACACAATGTTTTGTCCTGTCTGCTCTCGGTATTAAAATTTTCGGATTAATAGTATTTCTAAAAGCTCCGTTTACAATGGTTCTCCATTTTGCTAAACCAAATTCAGCAACACAATCATTAAAGAAGTCAACTAAATCTTGATTGCCCTGTAATGCAACTGGCAAAGCATTGGCTTCATTTCTGTCTGCTCTTGCAGGAAAGTGAAATGCTTTATCAAGTTCAATATCGTTGACACTCAAAACATAATTTCTTCTTTGAAAATTATTTTGAACACCGTAACGCACGCTTGCATTCAGACCAAGTGGAATATCAATTCTTGTCCTCTGAATACCTGCGTTCTGTTGTGCAGGTGTCAAGCGTTTGCCTAAACCGAAATAGTGATTGGCTTGTTGGTCAAGTGTGGGGAAAATAATTGTTGATGCTCCACTGGCTTCTGCACCGCCTCTTCCAATACTTGCAAAGTGGTGGTTAATGTCAACTAAGAAATTTAAATTTAAGAAATCGTCATAGTTTTTATCGTTCAAATATTGCTTCCAATTTTCAGATGCAACAAGAGTATTTCTTGGAACAACTCTAAGTTTATAGGATGCAGTTGTTGTATCAGCATTTAAAGCAAGTATAGCTTTTAGATTGTCGGGGTTGAGTAAAATATTTTCATCAGAAACCCTCACGAAGAAAACATTCGCTGAATTGTTTCCCTTTTTCAAAATCACAACTACTGTCGTTACAACAAATTCTTGAAAATATTTTCTTGGGTAAGAAATAATTGCTTCAACCTTGTCTGAAATGAATTGTTTCAAATGTTCGCCATCTTCATTGTTCAGGAATTTTGTCATTAGAATAATTCCTGCCTTGCCATTGTTCCGTAAGTAATGCCAGATGTAATTTGTGAAGTAGAAATATAGGTTGGGCTGAGAGGCATTCGCAACAAAGTAAGACAAGCCTTGCCCTGTAATTGCGTTTCTCATTTTTGTTTTATCTGCTGCAATTATCGGTGCATCAGGATTGTCATTTCTCAAAAACGGTGGATTCATTACAACTGCATCATACTGATTTGCTCTTGCGTTATGGAAAATGTCACCAATTGTAATGTTTGCAGATGTAGTGTTGTTTACTTGTGCAAGATTTTTTGAAAGTAACCTGAACGCAGATAATTGAGAAAGGAACGGGTCAATTTCAATTCCATCAATCTGATTTAGAATTTGGTTGTGCGTTTTGGCTTGGTTTGCGGTTGCAGCCAGCAAACTTATTTGGTCATAAGCAGCATCAAGCAATGCGCCATCACCGCAACCTGGGTCTAATACCTTTGTATTTGGAGAATCTATGCAAAGAGCAGCAAGCAAGTTTGACAACTCAGCATCAGACATAACCTTTCCTTTGCTGTGCAATTCCTCTCTGACATAAATTTTTGAAGTAAGAAGATTGAAAACATAAGATGGTGAAGGATTGCCTGCAACAGCATTACCATTGTGCTGAATGAAGCATTGAATTAAATCTCTGAAATACTGTAAGTAGTTTGCAGAAAAATTATTTGGAAAAAGTCTCTGTCCTTGGTTTGGGTGGTCAGTAAAAATCTGCTGAAAATCCAACTGAATTATCCTATTGTAATTATTTGAAAGATTGTTGGTGAACTGGGGTAGTGTTGCGTTGTTAGGTGGATAGTTATGAAAGTGTGCAGCGTTTGGACTTGCAGTTTGTGTGTAGAAATCTTTCAAATAGGCGTATGCAAGAAGGCGGAACAACTCATAAAGTGTCAATTCCTTTTTTACTGCTTCGGGATATCCAAGTAAATTCTTTAATGCAACATAGTTGTTATGAAAACTTTCAATTACAAGTTGCCAATTGTTATCCCAATCAGGTGCAACACGATTGAAAATATTCGGTAGAATATTTTCAAAAGTTGTTTGCAGTTCTGCAACTGATGCTGTTGCATCGTGATTGACTGGATTGAAAAGAGAGTGTTGTCGTGGATTTCCATTAAGTAGGCAACTTGTCAATGGAACTCCATTTCTGTCTGCAAACAGAACTAATCTTTCAATATTGGTAACGCAAAAATATTTGTGATAATTCGGTTCCCAGTGAGGGCCAAAATCAGTCACATAAGACCTTGATTGGTTTTGGTAGCGTTGCGATTCAACATCTCTTTGTGTTCGTTTTACTTCAACAATAAAAATATATCGTTGACTTGCAATCAAGCGAATTGCAAAGTCGGGAATGATTGTACTGTTAGGAATTGCCGGATGATGAACTACTTCTGCGATGTTGTTGTAGCCACAACTTACAAGTGCATTGTTCAATGCCCCCTCTACAAGTGGATGAAAGTCGTTTACCTCGTCTGAATTATACCAAAGTTGCGGCATCTTAATTTATTAAAAATATGTTTTGAATGTCGGAATAGAGTTGCTCTGTAGTTATCTGAATCTTGCTTTGCAAATTATATTCTTTGATTAAGATTTCGTCAATTTCATTAATCATTTTCTCTTTTTCATTTGAAAATCTTCCGACTGATTTTAATTTCTCGCCAGCAATTTCAAGTTGATGAATTGTGTCATTTGAAAGTTTGTTGCTGTCAATTACAGGAATGTCCTTGAATTCGTAAAGTTGAATTTTACGAAGTCCGTTCCCTTGATTTCTTGAATGAAGCAAAATGGAAATTCTTGTGAATGAAGAATTAAAAATTGCCAAGTTTGCCAACAAGTGCTTCTCAACATTCAAGATGTAAAAGTTGTCAGATGAGTAATGTAGTCCTTCATTCAACAGGAAGTCAATGTTCTTTCGCATGTAGTAGTTAAACAAAATATTCCCTGGCTTTTTCAGTTGGACTTTATACCAGTTGCCGTTTTGTTCAATCTGTTCTTTCAATGCTTTGAATTTCTCTGGCTCTGAAACAATCTCTGATTTTGCCTTTTCAAGATGCGTTTTTGTTTTCTCTGAAATATGTCCGTTCAAAGCAAGCAAATAGGAAAGTTCGGATTTGATTTCAAATGTTTCAATTGAAGTCACATCTTTCACAAATGGAATTGATTCATCAAAACGTTTTTCATCGTGAATGAAGTATTTGTTTGCAATTGAAGAAACACCTCTCTGAATGGGTTGAACCCCTATCTTCTCAATGGTCTTAAAGAAACTTGTTTTGAAATTGATAACTGTTTCTTCGTTGAATCTGTGTTCAAAAAATTCTTGAATGGTGAGTTGTTTGTAAGGCAACTTTATTTTCGAACCATAAGAACTAACATCATCAATCGTTTTGAGAGAAAATAATTTAATGAATTTGTTTTTCTCCTTTGGATTAAGAACTCTCTTGAAGTCAATAACAGTTGCCCCAACTTCTGCATCAGGAAATGCACTTTTCTTGAAATGATAAATTGATTCAATTGAGCCGAAGCGGACAAATGCTTCTTTTAAAACTTTTCCGAAGTCGCTGTAAAGCCACGAATCATAAATTACTGCAATCATTCGTCCTTTGTCGTTCAAGTGGAAGATTGACTTCAATAAAAAATAGACATACAAGTTTGATTTTGCAGGAATGATTTCAGATAAGGGCGATAAACTCTTTAGTGCAAGTGATTTTGAGTTCTCTCCATCCATCATCAACTCTTGCCTTACATAAGGCGGATTTTGAATTACGAAATCAAATTTTTCTGAAAGATGAACATTGAAAAAACTATCAAGAGTTAATTGGCGATTTGGCTTTTTGTAAAACTCTCTTATTGTTTCTGAAATTAATGTTTGGTCTAACTCCACACCCCTAAGAGTTATTGATGAGTCAATGTCGTCAAGGTGTGAGAGAAAAGTATTTGGCCCAATGCAGGGGTCAAGAATTTTATGTTGCTGATGCAAGTCAGATTTGAAAAGCGAAATCATAAACTTTGCAAGAATATGAGGAGTAAATACTTGACCTAACAAGTTTTTCTTATTTTCTTTCTCTAAAACCGATTTTGGGTTTTGATTGGTCAATTGAGTCTGATTTGCGAAAAATATTTCCAGTTGCTGGTCATTCAAAATATCCTCTGACCAACTATGATTAGCAGGGATATATACAGGAGAAATTACTTCGGTCATTTTTGTTTCTTTAAATATTCAACTTTTCTTTCAGCGACTTTTAATGTGTCAAGGTCTGCTTCATCTTCAATGATTCTGTAAGCGAATTGGTCGCTCAAATATTCCTTATAGAGCTTTCTTTCATCAATCCTAAAAAAAGACGCAACTTGTTTGATTTGTTCCTTGGTCGGTTGTCTTTCATTACGCTCAATCTTTCCTAAAAGAGAAGTGTCAATGCCTATGTCACCCGCAACATCACGTAAAGAGAGTTTTGCTTGCTCTCGTAGCGACCGAAGTTGCTCTCCAAAGGTTGAAACATTTTTTTTAGATGTTTGCATTGTGGACGTTTTTTGTCCAAATATAAAAATACATATGTTTTTGGACAAGTTCTGTCCTTAAAGTTATCAAC
>CAZNRJ010000080.1:6235-11378 GCA_964574945.1 uncultured Ohtaekwangia sp.
CTATGGCATGTGCCAAATGCGCGGGGCAAGTCGAAGCACAATCTTCTTAAAAATGCGAAGGGTCGGCTGTATTAATTTTTAATCTGTCCCACCTTTTAAAATTTTTCAAAGTCCAAGTTGTCTGCGAAGCCGTTCACTTGTCCACGTGGAAAATCTTTATTAGAAAATTGTCGTCCGTTTTTTTTGAACACAAATTTGTCCGGGCCCTATTGCTACCAACAACTAAATATAAGCAACTTATTGCCTATATATCCTTATTGGATTACTCAAGATACTGTAAAAACCTCAATTTATATTAATCGCGGAGTCCTCCAAGCTATTCTGTATTTGCAACCGAATCAATGATGAGATGGATTTTAAAAATCCTTTTATCTATCGTTCGCGAGTCGCGCAAAGGCACTTTGGAAAAACAAAAATTCTGCGGAAGCGAAGCGGCTTTTAACTTCTGTGAAAAAGACAACAGCGAATTTGCCGCTGCCCGGTTTTATTTGGCGCAATCGCATTGAAATAATGTTCGCGCTCTTCGCCCGGTTCGTTCAGGATGTAGGATAAGTCCATCGGATCGGTTAATAGGAATCGTAAATGTCATCAAAAAACTTCTCGCTTCCCAAGCAGGGTGCATTTCAAATTGTCGCGGCAGAGAATATATCGTCCCTAACGGGACTTTGGTTATCATTTATACTACTACTACCGATATTTAATCCCTACGGGATTTTCAGCCCCATTAGGGGCAATATATCGGTAACAATAAGATAGGGTCAACAAAGAATCCCGTTAGGGATGAAATATAAAATCGCGACAATTTGAAATGCACTTCCCAAGTAGGAGTTTCAATCTACTCGATGAATTAGGAAATTATTTTTGCTGGATGAAAAGCGAATACATCGTTGCCATGTTAAACACCGATTTTCGCTCCCCGATTTTTTCAATTGAATTAAACCCGGCTTCCCTAAATAATTTCATTGCAGAAAGATAATTCAACGGATAAGGTACCCAGCGATTGGAAACCGACAAATCGTATTCAATCAAGATGAATGAGCCTGTTGGGAGCAAGTTGCTTTTAAGTCTCTGCAATAACGCTGGCTTATCCTTTATAAAATGCAGCGAGTTTGCCATCAGGATACCATGCAGCAATGGCAGTGTTAAATCTTCCTTTTCAAAATTCAGTTTATGGAATTTTATCTCAGGCTCCGAAAAAGTTTGAGGCGTTTGATCAATAGCATGAACCATGCTTCCTGTTGGCAATAAACCTATAAGCGCCTTGCTAAAAAGCCCGTCACCACACCCGAGATCGGCCCATTGCTGGCGTGACTTGATAGATAGTGACGGGCTCTTTATTAGTTGCTGTGCCTCAGTTAAAGTCACATTAATAAATTGAACTGAACATTACTAAAACCTCTTATTAAGTCTAATTGGATGCATTCTATTGTCAAATTCAACTATGATCTTACCTAGCAATTCATCGTACATTTCGATTGTATTCGAGTTTGAAACTAACTCAGAGTCAAATTGCAGTCCTTTCATATCATATATATTCTTAATTAATCTCCTGTCCCAAGTTTTCAATGTCTTCTCCTCTAAATCAAGAATTACCAAAACTCCCTGGGCTTCATTGAAGTTTATGAGTGCATTGTAACCCAATGCCTCCTCAAAACCCCTAAAATTAAAAGCTTCCAATGTGTCCTTAGTTTCGATATTAATAAAGAAAGCATTTTTTGAATTCTCTTTATTCCAGTCAATAACATAAAATAATGTCTTTTGATTAATCAATCTGGAGTATACAGTACAACAGTCGGTGAATTCAATAATTGGTTTTGTGTAATCATAAACCCCACTGCAATTCACTATTTTCTTGAAAGAAACGTTCAAGTCTGAAGCGCAGCCTGGAGGGCTATCTAAAAATGATTTGTTACCCTTAAAATCTGAAACACAGATAACAAATGTTTCATTATCTGATTCCGGCAATCCAAATCGATTTGAAATAATTATTTTTTCGTCTTCAGGAAAGAAAGCCAAAAGATCAGAGTTCCAAATTTTAGCATTCTGCCCAAAATCAGGATTAAACATGCGATGAAAATCTTTAGATGCAATCTCGATTGTTGTCAGTAAGGTTGATCCATGATAAACTTTATACTTTATTTCCTTTAATCCTGTTTCCCAGAAATCTGAATCTTCATTTCCTCTCTTTAAGATTTCAACACTGAAGTTATCATAATTTAATATTTCACTTTCTGGAGCAGCAATTGAGTTTACAGCAGACAAGTCAACTACAGTTGCTTTATCATCTTTTGATACATTATTTTCAGGCTTAATACTGCAAGCCATTAACAGCAATAACAATTGGATAAATAATAGTTTCTTCATTGATTATTCTGCTGAAGACCACAACATTAATTGAGATTTTAATTCTTCTTAGCCGGTGTAGAAAACGGTGGTGGTGTAACCTTAATCTTTTTCTCCTGGTCAACCAGCAACAACGTTTCTTTCACCGCTCTCTCTAATTGAGGATCAATTCCTTTTTCAAGCGATGCTGCATCCTGACGCACTTCAATATCCGGTGGCACTCCTTCATTTTCTGCAATCCATTTGTTGTTGATCGGGTCAAACACAGCATTGTCGGGCGCAGTCAATGCTCCCCCATCAACCAAAGCATAATGAACAGATGATTTTACCAATCCACCCCAGGTTCGTGCACCGATCAGTGGCCCTACTTTTTGCTGACGGAATACCCACGGGAAAAAATCACCTCCCGAACCGGCCATCTCGTTTATCAGCAAAACCTTCGGGCCAAGAATACCGGCCGGCAACCTACCCGGAACTCCATTGGGAACTTCATTGGTTAATGAGGCACGAAGCCTGCGCGTCATTAAATCCACCATGTAATCATCTAACAACCCACCGCCATTAAAGCGTTCGTCAATCACAGCGCCTTCTTTATCTTGTTGTGCGAAGTAGTAACGGTTGAATGACACGAACCCTCCACCGCCTGTATTAGGCACCCACACATACGCCAATCTTCCATTCGATAATTTATCAACCAATCTTCTATTGTCTTCTACCCATGCGCGCTGTCGCAGATTATTTTCACTGCTGATCGGCTCAACAATTTCTTTCCAGGAACCTGCAAATGCAGGCGTGCTATTAACATGCAGAACCGTTTGCTTGCTAACCGTTCCGTCTAAATATTGAAAGGGATCGTCAGCGGTGGTAAGCTCCCGTCCATTAATGCCTGTTAAATAATTTCCTTCCTGAATTTTTAATCCTGGCCGCTCCAGCGGACTTGATAATTCCGGGTTCCAGCTTTCGGTGGTGAAGATGCGGCTGATCTTCCAGTATTTATTTTCAGCAACCAGGTCAGCGCCTAACAAACCCACAACTGATTTTTCTACTTGCGGAAAGTCGCCACCAAACACAAAACTGTGCCCTACAGAAAGTTCTCCATTCACCTGGTCAAGAATATAACTTAAATCAGCACGGTGTTTAATAAACGGGACCAGCGGTGCATAACGCGCATGTACTTCATTCCAATCGCGGCCATGCATGTTAGGATCATAAAAATAATCGCGCTCATAGCGCCAGGCTTCTTCAAAAATTTGTTTCCACTCTTCACCCCTGTTTAAGAGAACGTTCAGCTTAATATCAAGTGTTTTATCATCTTTTCCTGTGGCTGTGCTCACTACCTTCCAGTTGGTTCCCATGCGCACCAGCATCTTATTTCCATCGGCTGATACGGCAAGTTGATTTACTCCTGTCAAAAACTCTTTTGCTTCACGGTCTTTCAGGGTGAACTTATGAAGCACCAATCCATTTCCTTTAGGCACCCGTTCCCCGATAAACACTAACCCGCTCGGGCCATTTTGAGTGAGCGCATAACTTGCTTTTGGCAACGGCAACGCAATAGTCCTGCGTTCAATGCCGGGCAGGTCTATCACAACCGGTTCTGGTTTTTTCTCTTCAGGTTTTGCGCCTGCCTGTCCGGCAGGCAGGTCTTTATCTTTTTTAGAATCAGTTGATTTCTTTTTGTCTTTGTCGGCATCTTTTTCGGGAGCCTTTTCCGGTTCGCTTGTTTCTTCATCGCTGCGCGGAGAGAACGGAGATGGATCACTCTTGCGTAAGTTGATTACGTAAGCACCATACACCGGATCGGAAGTCATGGAGCTTGTGTTTGCCCAGCCTGAGCCCAATGCTAAATCGGTGCTTGCTAAAAAGTAAAGATGACGGCCATCTAAATCCCACGCGGGTGAAAATGAATCAGCAAACGAATTTGTGATTGCATGAATGCCTTTATCTTTCAGTGACCATAACACAATGCTTCTAAATCCATTGGCTCCTGTTTTAGCATACGCCAGCCATTGCGAGTCGGGCGACCACGTAAGTCCCATCGACCCACGCTCTAAATTGGTTCCGCCTACATCTGCAGTTTGGATGACACCTGTTTCAATATCTATGATCCGGATGCGTACATCGTCATCCGTAAATGCAATGTATTTTCCATCGGGTGACCATGCAGGCTCCCATCCCAATTTCGATTCGCCAATGGAAAGGCTTTTTGGTTTTGATAATCCATCCTGATCGGCAATCATAAGTGAGTACCCGTTACCTCCCTGATCAGAAAACCACGCTACTTTATTCCCTTTCGGGGACCAAACGGGGGCGCGATCAGCTGCACCCGATGATTGAGTAATGTTTCTTGCATTCCCATGTTCTACCGGGATCGTAAAAATTTCGCCACGCGCTTCCATGATGGCACGCTTACCGGTAGCTGAAAGTGAAACCGAACGAATGGTTTTACTTACGTCTTCCCACTTTGTATCCGCCCACGGAAAATCTCCATGAATAGTAATGCTGAGTTGAGTCGTTGCATTGGTTGTAAGATCAAGTACATGCAAATAGCCTTCGCGCTCAAACGCAAGAGTAGTACCACGCCCGTCCAGCCATTTTACATCAGCACCTGTAAATTTGGTCAGCTGCTTCAGCGCACTTGTCGCAGGGGCATAAGACCAAATGTTGGCCACGCCATCACGATCGGATAAAAAATAAATTGATTCGCCTAACCACACAGGAAGAATATCCGTGGAGCGTTCATTTGGTAGCAACGTCTCTGTAAAATCTTTTAAGTTTAAAATAATCAACGGGGTATTTT
>CAZNRJ010000080.1:11388-12498 GCA_964574945.1 uncultured Ohtaekwangia sp.
CCCATCTGTCAACACGATCAAGCATTTATTTTTCACCCATTGGTGAAAACGAGCCATCGGTTCCCCATTGTTTTGCTAACAAGGTTGAAGGGCCACCGGCAACGGACACAGTCCAAAGTCGTTCGTGACTGGCCGGTGCAGTCTCCCGTGTGGATGAATAAAGAATTTTTGTTCCGTCAGGAGTCCAACCGCGTGCAGTGGCCGGGCTTGGGTGCCAGGTATGGCGGGTTGCTTCACCTCCATTTACAGATACGGTATAAACGGCTTCACTTCCTGAGCGATTCGAAGTAAAGGCAATGAGTTTTCCGTCCGGGGAAAAATGCGGGTTGCTTTCAACAGCCGGTGTGCTGGTAAGCCGAATGGTTTTTTGAGTGGCTAATTCGGTAACCCAAAGGTCACCACCATATTCATAGGCAATGTGTGTTTCACTTAACGAAGGTTGCCGAAGCAATCGCGTGCCTTGTGCAAACGATGAAACAGCGAACGCAACTAACAGGGTTGTTTTGATAAAAATCTTCATAGATTATTTTGATTGTCTTTAAAAATAAGCAATCGGTGAATCCGATACAACGACAATTTTTTTACTAATCCAAGTAAGGTGATACGGAAACTTTCAGAATGTCAATTAATTCTGGATCCATGTATTTGTAGTCATCAGGAACACCAAGCACTGTAATTTCTTTATCTTTTATAAGTACTCCAAACTTATCATCGAGCCTTTCTTTATGTCGCTTTTCCATAACGAATATTAAATCAGCCCAACGAATGAGTTTTTCTGTAACCCTTATCCGAGCACTATTTTCAGTACCAGCAGATTTTACAGAATGATTTTGATTGATTTTAAAAATTGTCTCAGCTGTAAGGCTTCTCCATTTATTTTGGCTGCAAACAAATAGAACATTCATGAGGTTAGATTTATTATTTTCCAAACCAGCGATAAGTTAACAATGAAATGGCGCCTGATTTCTATAAAAAGTACTGGCTATCAGGGCGACTCAACGATTAACTGTTAACAATTCACGATTAACTTACTGATCCATTCTGTCCTTCTACTTCAAATTTGTAACTATTTTATTTAATAAGAGTATCCTCCCTGCAACGGTTACCCTA
>CAZNRJ010000081.1:0-2714 GCA_964574945.1 uncultured Ohtaekwangia sp.
TCAATTTCACTCAGGTTATCAAGGATGGGGATACAATTGAATCCATCATTCAATAAATCGGTGATGTACTCTTTATACTTTGGCATTTTAAAGCCATTGCAAAGAATGTATGTCTCTTTTGAAATTTTGCCCCGTTCATACAGCGACCGTACAATCGGAATATCAAAAGCCGATGATGTTTCAATATGAATGTCGTTGTTTAGCGCTTCTTCCAACACAAAATCATAGTGCGATGATTTTGTGCAATAGCAATAGGTGTATTTGCCATTATATTTAAAACGCTCAATCGCATTATTAAAAGTTGCCTGCGCAAAACGTATGTTTTCACTGATGCGCGGCAGGTAAGTAATCTTTAGCGGGGTGCCATACTGTTTAATGATATCCATTAAAGGAACATCGTTAAACAATAATTCATGTTCGCGAACTTTAAATTCTTTCTGTGGGAATTCAAAAGTTTGCTCAATCAATTCACGGTAGCTCTTCATGTTTGATTACTCGTTGTTTTTTAGCGGCTGTTGGTTTTGAGCTGGAACGTAACAACGATCAACGAATAACCATCAACCTAAATTTGAGGTGCAATATTGAGATAAATTTGCCATCTTTACAACACATTTACAACCCCATGGTTAATCACGTTTCCTGCATGTTTTTAGTCCCGGTTTGCCCGGGTCAGCATGTTTTGCCCGACTTCTGAAGGCATTATTAGGAGGGTCGATTGGCCCGTTTTGTGAGAATCCATGTTTCCTAAAGATTAAATTATCCGTTCCTGTGAAAGAAATAAAAATCATTGAGGTGAAGTCTGAAATTGGTGCCGGTACCCGCGGTGCAAGTTTGGGCGTAGAAGCAATGAAGATTGCCAGCCTTGATTTGAAATCTGATTTGTTCCGAAAATTCGATTCCATTGAAGTTGAAAACGTAAACGAACTTCTGTTTGACGGTGCCGAACATGCTTACGCCAAGTTTATTGACGGTACGTTGATTATGGAAGAGCGCGTGTGCCTGGAAGTATACGAACAAATTTTTGATGATTTCTTCCCATTGATTATGGCCGGAGATCACTCCACTGCCTATGGAACAATTGCAGGAATAAAAAAGGCACATCCTAAAAACGATTGGGCGTTGTTTGGATCGATGCGCATGCCGATTTACATACACCTTTCACTACACCATCGGGCAACATGCATGGTATGCCTGTGGCCATGGCGTGCGGGTTCGATAATTTTGAATGTAAGGTGAACGACCCACGTGGTGAGACGCTCGATTATTGGGAGCAAATAAAAAACGTTGGGATGCCCGGCCCAAAAATTAACCCGGAGGACCTTGTTTACATAGCCGTTCGCGATTTGGAAAAGGCCGAGAACTATTTGCTGAACAAATACAACATCAATTTCATTGAAGTGGAGGATGTGCGAAAATCCGGAGCTGAGCAGGTGGCGAAAAATGCACTAAAGATGCTTGACCATTGCGACCTGATTTATGTTTCTTTTGATGTGGATAGCATTGACAGTCGTTTCTCTACCGGAACGGGTACCCCTGTGCCTAACGGTATAACGGTAGAAGAAGCGAAAACCCTGAACGCAGAACTTTGTAAACATCCAAACGTGTGCGCCTGGGAAATTGTAGAAGTTAACCCAACCCTGGATACTGAAAACCGAATGGCCGAAAGTGCCTTTGAAATTATGGAGGCTTCCGCTAAATCGATTATGGCTAGGCCGGTGATGGCAGAGTGACTTATGTCGACATTTAATGGATTTTACAAAAAAATGAGATATTTCGGACTGACAAATCCTTTGTTATTAATCGCTGGATTCGCACCAATTTATTTTTACAGCCGATTAATATTTGAATCTCCTCTGATAAACTCCTTATCAGGCGTAGAATTTAAAGAAGGACTTATCCTCACACTCTTAACACTAGTTTTAGTCCTCGGCCCTATTATACTTTTGATGTTCTGCAAAGTAATAATTGTTGATAAGGACTCAATATTTTTGATCTACCCATTTCGGTTTAGGGGGATGAGATATAACAATACCGAATTGGTGAGTGTCTATGAGCAGCTTAACAACAATGGAAAGATTTCATTCAAGGAAACTCATTTATATTTTGGAAGTGAAAAAAGAATAAAATTTAACTCATTTGAAATCTTGAATTTTAAAGGATTGAGTGGTGAGCTGAAAAAATTAAGCAAAAGTTCCTGAGTAGTGATAAGTTAACAATGAAGTGGCACCTGATTTCTATAAAAAAGTATGCCCATCAGGGCGGCTCAACGATTAACTGTTAACAATTCACAATTAACACTATTTTTCTTCCGCCAATTTGGTGAGTGCCTTTATCGTACTCATCAAATTGCTTCGGATAACCGGATCGGTAAACATGCGCGGAATGCTGCTGGGCATAGAAAGGATCCGGTAGGTTACTTTCACTTGCGTGGGCGATAGTTGCTCAAGTTTCCAACTGCCGGCCAGTTCCATACGGGTTACACCTTTTTTTACAGGGGATAGTTTAGGGTTTACTATTGATTCAAAGCGAATGAATAATTCTTTATCCGGAATTGTTTCTTGCAGGTCATAGCGCAAAAAATGATCCTGGTCACTCACCGGCCACGGTATGTCATGGTAGGAATATTCAAACCAATAAGACGTGTCGGGCTGAGGGTGAACTTTAAACTCATTCACGTGATTTTGCCAGAGTTGAATTTTGGATTCATCTTTCAG
>CAZNRJ010000081.1:2724-12492 GCA_964574945.1 uncultured Ohtaekwangia sp.
CCTTATCAAAAATTCGCCTTTTACTTCACGCGCCTTTACGGCAGGCACTTTTCCCGGAAAGGTAATCCAGCGCTCGTATACAAAAACCGGTGAATCTTCCTTCACCAAATCGAATTTTTCAATCTCTGAATTTTGCCCATACAGGGTATCCGCAAGAAATAAGTAAAATAATAAAGACAGGTGGAGACTCCGCACGTGAACAATTGATAAACCCATACGCATTCAAAGATAACTTACTTTGCTTTTATGACAACCAACGGAAGCTAAACCCCTATCAATTAAAGTTTTTCTAACGTTAATTTCCGTTTTATGGTCTGCGCTCAATCCAAAAAAAACACGAGGCATTGATAATATTGGCTTTTGACCTTTCCACCAAAGTGTGTCATTATATTGCCGCACATAAAGTGATTTTTTACCGCTCAAACATTGAAGGCTTAATTCCTGCTAAATCATTTCTACTTTTAAAGAGTGAACCGACAGTTGGCTTAAGATTATTTTTACAATAAATAAAAACCATGAAAAAACTCTTTTACCTTTCTTTGGCCTTGCTGATTGCAGGAGCCTGCAAGCAAACATCGGATACCGATGCAAAACATGTAGTTGTAACAGGAATCGATTTCTCTAAAAAGCCAGGCGATGATTTTTTTACATACGCCAACGGCATCTGGTACGATACCGCTCAAATACCGGCCAGTCAAACAGGTGTGGGTTCTTATTCATTTCTCAACTTCCCGCAGCGCATCCGCTTACAAGCAATATTGGACAGTGTTTCAAGTAGCAATAATCCGGCAGGAAGTATTGAACAAAAGGTGGGCGACTTTTATGCATCAGGACTCGACACAGCCGCCATCAACAAACGGGGTTATGAACCTATCAAACCTGTGCTCACCCGCATTGATGCCATCACCGATGTGCCCTCATTAATGAAGTTTATAGCCGAAGAACAAAAGGTGAGCAATGGCTCTGTTATTGGTTTCCGTGTGGGGCCAGATGCACAACGCAGTTCAGTGAATATTGTCTTGTTATCTCAAACAGGAATTGGATTACCTGAGCGGGACTACTATTTCAGGACCGACTCTGCAACGGTTGCTATTCAAAACGCTTATAAAAAATACACCGCCACCCTATTTGAATTAACCGGCACCGATGCAGCCACTGCTGCAAAAAATGCAGAAGTAGCTTATGGAATTGAAAAACAAATAGCCGCCTCGCACAAAACCAACATTGAACGCAGAAATGTAAAAGCCAACTACAATAAATTGGCCGTTGTCGATATCGCAAAAAAGCAACCTAACATTGGCTGGGCTGCTTTATTGAATGAGCTTGGCGCGAAGGTGGATTCAGTTAACATGCAGCAGCCTGCTTATTATGATAAGCTGAATACGCTGCTCAAATCCGTTTCGATTAACGATTGGAAAACCTACCTGAAGGCCCGCTCCATCAGCACGTTTGCAAATTTTTTGAGCAAACCATTTACGGATGCTTCATTCGCCTATGCAAAAATATTAACCGGGCAAGCCGTTCAAAAATCACGCGCGGAAGAAATTACTGAAGCGGTAGACCGCTCTTTAGGCCATGCGCTTGCACAGTTGTATGTTAAAAAATATTTTCCGGAAGAAGCCAAGAAACGGATGCGCGTGCTGGTGGACAACCTGAAGAAAGCATTTGAAACACGCATCACTAATTTGGAGTGGATGAGTGATTCCACCAAGACAAAAGCAAAAGAAAAACTGTATGCCTTTACGGAAAAAATTGGATACCCGGATAAGTGGAGAGATTACTCGAAAGTGGAAGTAAACAGGGGTACCTATTTTGAAAACCGGTTGTCGGCCAACAAAAATGATTATCTCTATAGCATCGCCAAAGTAGGGCAACCCATTGACCGCACCGAGTGGGGCACAACACCTCCTACCGTTACAGCTTACAACAATCCGCCATTAAATGAAATTGTTTTCCCTGCCGGGATATTACAGCCACCCTATTTCGATTTGAATGCCGATGATGCATTGAACTATGGCGGCATTGGTATGGTGATTGGCCACGAAATCACCCACTCATTTGACGACCAGGGTGCGCAGTATGATAAAGCCGGCAACGTAACAAACTGGTGGACAAAAGATGATTATGAAAAATTTAAAGCACGGACTCAGCAGGTGATCGATCAATATAGTTCATTTACGGTACTTGATTCGATTCATGTAAAGGGTGCATTAACCGTTGGAGAAAATACGGCTGATATTGCCGGAGTAGCCATTGCCTACGATGCCTTTAAATTAACTGCACAAGGCCAGGACACCACTAAGTTGGATGGCTTCACTCCTGACCAACGCTTCTTCGTATCGATTGCGAGAATATGGCGTGTAAAAACACGCGATGAGTTTTTGCGCATGTATGTAAACACCAACCCGCACTCACCTGCCAAGTGGCGCGTGAACGGACCGTTGATGAACTTTACTCCATTCTACAAAGCGTTTAATGTGCAGCCCGGAGATAAAATGTATAAACCCGAAAACGAACGGATTGTAGTTTGGTAACTTATCCCTGAATTAAAATTGAAAGCCCCATGAGTTAAATTTCATGGAGCTTTTGTTTTGATAGGTTTTGTGTTTCTGCCAGGCAATTAGGTATCAGCCCTAATTGTCTGTCCCTGAATTTCAGTGGCTTGCCCTGTTAATGATAATGAGTCGTTTGGTTAAAGACAGGGTTGCACCTGCCCTAACGATATATACACCGTCCGCAACAGGGTTTTCAAAAACCAACCGGTTGCTTACAAAACCAGCCCCGTTAACCCGCAGGATAGCCCGGTAGGTTTCCTTACCCAGTTGGTCAAGAATTATAACCGGTATTTCCTCAACCCCTTTTAATCCGTTGATCTCTATGGTTATTTCACTTCCGTTTGCCGGGTTGGGATATACATTCATGAAAGCCATGGAAGGGCCCTCATAGTTAACCGCTATTACTTTTGAATACGCAAACGATCCATCGAAATCAGTTTGCTTTACCCTGTAATAGGAAGTTCCGTGAACAGGGTTTGTATCTTTAAGCATGTACCTGCTTCTTTGATTGGTTGTTCCCTTGCCGGCAACTTTACCAATAGCCGTAAATGTTTCACCTGTTACTGACCGTTCAACTGTAAAGTAATCGCTGTTCAACTCAGATGCGGTTTCCCAGAAAATATCAACACCGTCATTTACAACCTCCGCCCAAAGCTTATCCAGTTCAACCGGAAGCGGTGAGTTCGCATCCAATGAGGCAAGCGTAAACGGGCTGAACGAAGTAACATTGGTTACAGTTACCGTACCGGTAATGTTTGTACCCGATTGTGAAAACGATCCGCCCCCCGGAGGCAAATCCCACAGCGTTCCGTTCCAACGCGCAACGCGCAGGTTGTTTACGTTTCCAATGTCTGGCGGGTCGTAGCTTCCGGTGTTATAGGTAAGCGTTACGTTGGCGTTGGCCGCTCCTGCCCTGGATATGTTCCAGTATTCAAAACGGCTAACCCTGGCAATGTTAGCCAGGTTGTGGGCGGTATTATCATACCCCTGGTTGCCGGGGTTGTTCCCGATATATTCGGCTGTCCATGTATCAAGGGCGCTTGCGTTGCCGATGGATGCCGGACGAAAATAACCTGCCGAAATGCTGCCTAACGGGAAGGTAAAAGATGCGGCTGAATTAATACCCTTACTCATGGGGCCTGCCACAAAACTGTTTGCGGATGCCCCTGCTGACGAAGCTGCAGCTCCTAAAACAAGCAGGTTTGATGACGAGGTAATGATATGCCCGTTGTTCAGGGTAAGCACACCGTTCACAGTAGTGGTTGCGCCCAGCGTCAGGTTATTGGTTTTGTTGACGGTAAGATTATTGAACACAGTTGAACCGGTTATGCTTTGTGCCGCAGAACCATTAAACGCAACCGTACCAGTAGTTTGATTAAAGGTTCCGGTGTTGGTCAAATTTCCTGCGAGGGAAAGAACTGAAGACGTGCCTGAATTAAATGCACCGCTATTATTCAGGGTTCCGGCCACAGACATAATGGTTGAAGCCCCCAAACTATACGTACCGGTGCTGGTAAGATTACCTGCGATTGACCAATTGCTGGTTGCCCCCGCAATAGTTGTTCCGGCATTATTCCAACTACCGGCAACATTCATGTTTGGATTATTTACTCCGGGGCCTAACGTTGTTCCTACCGGAATTGTAATATTCCCATTCACCGTAATTGGAACACTCGGAGTTGCCGGCATGGTAACTAAACCAGAAGACCCCGAGAAAATACTTAAATGATTATACGTATCACGGCTATTCATTTCCATAGGTGCAACGTATTCAATCGTTCCTCCACTTGATGAAACAAAAGGCGTATAATCGCCAGCCGGGAATGTGTTAGTGGCCGTACGGAAAGTTCCGGTTCCTTCAAGTGTGCCAAAGTTGTGACCAACTGTAGTGCCATTATTCAACAAACCGTGGATGGTAATTTTAAACACCCTTCTTCCGTTTAATGCTGTATTGATGCGCGTTCCATTCAGGATAACAACCGGCACACCGTTGGGGACAATTAAAGATGGGTTGTCTCCGTCCGGGTCTCCATCAGTATCCGTTGTCCAGTTACTGGCCGTAGTCCATTCACCGCCCACAGCAAGGTTCGTAACATTTGTACCCGTTACCCTGCTATAAAGCGGAAGAATAGGATTGGGCAATGTTTCAATTGTTCCTACGGTATAATCATAATATGAATTTGCAGGCGGGAAATTGGTTGTGGGTGTGCTGGTAAATGTCATTTGTGTTGTTGTAGCCGAGCCACCGTGCTCGCTGTTGTCGGTAATCCAACCCAAATCCCCTACAGGATTGGGGTCAAGATAACCGGCAAGCAACGTACCGCCTGACCCGGAGATCATGGAAGACGGGTAACCAAAAGTAAAACTGCCTGATGCCGTGGCATTTAACGAAGCACCGCGCCTCACCGTCCAGTAGTAATTCAATATTTGCTCTGAGCTTGCCTGGTTGTATGTCAGGTGAGGGCTGTTTACGGGAACTACCGTGAGTGTACCGGCATTGGCAACATTAAGACTATACGAAACAGGTGTATAATCAGCAGCAGTTCCTATGGGATAAACAAACGTGCCGGTTCCAGTTCCCCAGTTTTTGATAACCCCCAGGTCACTCCCCACACCATTTGTGCGGATGAAAGCAGTTATACCTGCCCCGCTGACGGCCGGTGCCGACACGCCAAAAGTAAGTGAGTAAGAGCCGATCATCAGGTAACGATTGGTGGTACTGAAATTCAGCGTTCCGTTAATCGTCAAATTTCCCGACACGTTCACGGTGCGATTGGGAAGCGTACCGCCCAGCGTTAAATTGGTAAATGAACCGCCCGAACTGGTAATGGTATTAGAAATACCGGCATCATCCGAATAAACCGTGATGGATCCCGTTCCTACCTGGGAGCCGTTGATAGTAATATTTCTTTCTACCGTCAGGTTAATATTACCTACATCAAGAATGCCCGATAACAGTTCCAGGTTGTTGAGTGCAGGTGCCGTAGGCGCTGCGCCCGTTAAGGTAAGTGTTGTGCCGCCTGCTTTGCTGATGGTTACATTATAAAAATCCGTATTGGCCGAAAGTGTGGCAGATTGTGCGCCCGCACCATTGAACGTGGTAGTGTTTTCTCCCGCATTGTAGCTGCCGGTACAATTAAAATTTCCGCCAATGGTAACATTGGCATCAGGAATAGGGGTGGTGGCGTCAAGCACAGAAGGCGCGGGTATAGTTAACGTTCCGCCCAGTGCCATGTTGTTATATAATAACACGGTTTGCGAATTCGTGCCATTTCCATTCTGAACACTGAAGTTCCCGATTGTTGGAGTAATATATACGCGCAAATTGTTTTGCGTAGTTGCTGTACCCAGGCCAACAGTAATGGTACTGGTTGGCGATACGTTGCTGGTGACGGGGTTTATGTGCACATCGGCAAAGCCGCTTCCATTGTTTTGGCGTTGCACATTTAATGTACCCGTTCCTGTTAAGGTAAAGCTGCTTCCGGCATTATGATCTATTTCAAATACTCCACGGGTGTTAGCAGATGCTATACCGCCTACCGTAACTGTTCCCCCGGTTTGGTTGTAAACCAATGCTCCGGCTGTTGTGTTGGTTGGCCTGCGAATGGAACTTCGTACCCACAATGAGCCTGAACCGGAAACATTAATAGTTGGCGTGCCTGCCGAAGCATACTCAATGTCAACATCGTTGGCAGCTCCGGTGGTGGAACCCACATTCACCGTTCCACCGGCTATTTCCAAAGCACCGTTCAAAAGCAAATCATTACCGGTCGCATCAGTGCTTGTGGTGTTAAGGGTAACATTAGTTCCGCTTACTCTCAGCTTAGCTTTGGAAGGGATGGTGTAGGAAGAATTATTAGACAAAGTAGTGATGAATGTACCCGGATTAGCAAAATCAAACGTACCGTTTTGTAGTATTAGCCATCCGTTAGTAGCAGTTGTTGTATTAATAGTGCCGCTCATGCTAAACGTAACGGTTGGTGTCTGTGAGGTGCCTTTGTTTACCGTTACCAGGTTAAGCGTAGTGCCCCCTGAGCCAGTGCCACCAAAGGTTACGTTGTTGGTTTCGGTAAAGGTGAGGTTCATATACTGTGTAGCAGATCTTCTCAGATTTAGTGTGCCATCGTTGGTTATAGAGCCTTGGGTTAAGAAGGTGTGATTACCGGTATTCGCATTCTGTACCAACATGGATGCACCAGCGGCAATAGTTGTATTTCCCATTACCACAAATGTGCTGGATGTTGCTGCAGTGTTGTTTGTAACTTGAAAAGTGCCTGAAGTTACATTGACATTACCATTAATGGTGTGCGTACGTGCGGCTGTTGCAGTGGTTGCAGTAGTGCCACCCATGGTTGTCAGGTTATTGTAAATGGTAAGGTCTACCGTAGGCAGTGTGATCGTGGCGCCAACATTGGGGTTAATAATCAAATTGTAATAAGAAGCTAAACTTTGCGTTGCCCCGCTGGGTGCAGGCGCTGTATAGGTATTGGGAAGAGTTTTAGCAGCTCCATACCATTCCACTGTTCCACCGTTTGGTCCTACAAAAGTGATGAAATCCCCTGTGGGAAATACAGTGTTCGATACTCTCAACGTTCCTCTGCCACTCGTATTAGTCCCAAGGCTCACATTATTAAATGATGCACAATCCAATGTCGAACCTGTATTAAGTATCAGCGAACCGCATGTAACATTATTAGCATTAATGTTGACGGTGTGGTTGATGGATGTGCCATCGCCAATAATCACAGGGCAGGTGGCGCAGGGTTGAGTAGAAGCGTCTGCGCCACTGTGGGAAACATTCGACCATGTGCTTGCGGTATTCCAGTTTCCATTGGCTTTGCTATAAAAGACCGTCACCACATCAAAAGCACCGGCATGACCGCAGGTGTATTCTCCATCCAATTGGTCGCTTGCGATGTTGAACCAATCCGTTCCGGTGCTGAAGCTTGCCGGACTGATGGCCGTGGCAGCTGTAGCATCGAAGATGACGTTGTAGTATGCCCACTGGAGGGCAAGCCTGTCGAAGCGGGCAGGCCTGTAGCTTGCTTTTTGAATAGCATCACCGGCTACAAGTGTGTTATCACTAAACGTATAATTTTTATGTGCTACAGCCGTGATGCCCGAGTATCCTGCACTGGTCACATTCCAGTAATACTTTAAACTCAGGCCTGTTGCCGTCACATTATTGTGCTCAAATATTACAGGGCGCACGGTTATTTTCCCGTGTGTGGCGGCTGTCACGTTGATGGTGTTCGGTGTGTAGGTATAAATGAATGGGCCTGTGCCAGTACGCGCGCCCACCGGAAACAAAATATCTGTTGCCGAACCCTGGCGCGCAAGCCCGCCTGCATTGTGCTGACCGTTAGTATAAATGCACCAATTAGCACTTAAAACACCTCCGTTCTGCGTTGTTGAAATCGTTCCATCAACCGTCAGGTTATGCTCTGAAATGTACAAGGTGTTTCGCGTTGCTCCATTCAGTTGCAGATTGCCTTTAATGGTTTGATTACCGCCAGTGATGGCGTTGCTATTAGCTCCTGTCAGGATCAAATTCCCGAATGTTCCGTTGTTACCGTTTATAGTGCCGTTCACGGCAGTATAAGTAATACTTCCTGTTCCGGTGGATGTATGCGTGGCATTGTTAGTTAATGTGCCTGTAACCGTAAGGGTGTTGCCGTTATCGGCAAGTGTGCCATTGGTGAGCGTAAGGTTGGTGATGTTTTGCCCTAATGCATTTTGCACAGTAAGTGTTCCGGTTTTATCGACAACTATTGTCGGTAACACGGCTGAAATTGTTCCACTTCGTATCCATGTTTGTGCTCCTGTACCATTGAAGGTAAGGATACCGCCCGGAGTAAACGTTGTTCCGTTCTGTATTTCAAAATTACCACCGATGGAGAGGTTGTTACCATTACAATTAAAAGTGGGCGTATTTCCGTTTACGATGGTAAGGTTATTTAAAATTTTAAGTTCACTGTTAAGGCCTACTGTAGTGGCGGTGCTGCCGCTTTCACGAATGATATTGAGGTTATAGAAAGGGGCAGTAGAGGAAATAGTAAAATTGTTTGTTGTGCCATTGGAAACATACACATTGACCATCCCGCCCGTTACTACAAAGTTCCCTTCGTCCGACCGGATGTCAATTCCCGTAGCAGTGGCCGGTGGTGTTCCTCCGGCAGTAGCATATCCTCTTCCTACATTCAACACACCTCCCGTCATCTGGAAAGAAGAGGTAGTCGAAGGAATTGAGAATCGGGCATAATTCTGTGTTCCCGGGTTATCATTCGGACCAGACACGCCACCCATGCCTACATTAAATGTTCCCCCTGTTTGAATGTAGCTAACGTTTTGGCTTCCCACAATAGGACGATACTGCCATGTGTTTACCGTTCCGCCTTCGATCATAATCACTCCACCAGTGTTTGAGCCAAGACCACGACCATAACCTGAGTTGAGAGTTCCGGCCGATACTTTCAACAAGCCATTGACTAAAATACGCTGGTCATCGTTTGAAGCAGTATTATCTGCAACAGTAACGTTTACTCCGGCACTGTTAAGCCATAGCGCGCCTGTGGGGGGAATGCCAAGGTAATCGTTTCCAGCGGTACCGGCACCATCCGCACATAACCTGGGTATGGTTAGCGTCCCCGTCAATTGTAAGGTGCCGTTCTGTATAGACAATGCGTTGTTACTGGGTATGGATGTTCCTCCCAGGTTAGCCGGGCCAAACAGCCGCATGTTGCCGGCAGCTGAAGAAACCACCGTTACCATGGGTTGTTGGGTTAAGCCTTTATCGACAATAAAGCGGTAAAAATCGGTGGTGTTGTTACAGGTAACGGTTTGGTCGGCAGTGCCTTTGAACGTAACGTTTACAGCGTTGTTTTTTGTGGCCAATGTATAAACCGACCCTGATGTATAGTTGGCATCCGATAATTGTGCATCGCTTGTGTCAAAAAATTTAACGATACCGTTGTTTACAAAATTTCCATAGATGTCAAGGATATGCGGCCCCGTAACGCCATTACTGCTGGCTCGTATTCTTCCGACCGTGCCTACAGTCAAATCGCCATTGAGCACAATGGTTCTTCGACTGGCAGTGCTATTATTGATTTGCCAGTTAACTATACCTGCCCCTGTAACACCTATCTCGAACGTGCCGTTTACCGTCATGTTACTTGCGAGGGTATAGGTAATGTCCCCCGCAGTATTGGTC
>CAZNRJ010000082.1:0-9663 GCA_964574945.1 uncultured Ohtaekwangia sp.
CCAGGTATAGGTACTTCCAACCACCGGAGTTGTTACAAAGGGCGGTACTATCGCGCCCCCTACGCAATACGTATCTGGTGTAAAGGTGATCAAAGGTGTAACCGGCACCGGGTTCACATTAACGGTGGCCGAACCACTGCTGGCAACGGATACGCAACCATTGGCATCGGTTACACTTGTTAAGGTATAGTTTGTATTTATTACCGGGGAAACCGTAATATCAACCCCGCTGTTATAATTGTTAACTACTCCATGCCCGGCAATAGTAAGGGTATAGGGTGCCAGGCCACCTGTTATGTCAACTTTTATAGTGGATGTCTCGCCCGCACAAATTGGTGTAGTACCCGTTAGGCTTAGCACGGCACTGGCAGGCGGTGGAGGTTCAGTTATTGAAATTGGCCCGACCGTCTGGCTGCAATTAGTGCTATTATCGCTAACTATAACTGTATAATCCCCTGCTGCTAATCCTGAAATGTCTTTTGATGAGGAAGTAAAACCATTGGTGGCCGTCCATGAAAAGGCATAGCTTCCGGTTCCTCCTGACACATCTAAGGAAATTTGTCCGCTGGGAACCCCGCAGCTTGAACTGTTAATTGGAAATCCTGCTGAAACCCCTGCGGTAATATCGGTTGTTCCATTAATTGTGAAACTACCAGTAAAATCACCAGGATTGCCGTCTTGAACAGCCAATAAATAAGCACCAGGTTTTAAATCTGAAACCAGAAAGGGCACTCCTAATGTTAATGGTTGGCTTACAACATTGACCGGGCCAATAATAAACAATGTCAGTGGTGGAATACCAGAAGTGGCCGTCACTATGATTGATCCGTTATCCAGAACCCCATCGCTTCCGGGCGCACCACCGGCATCTAACAAATCGCGGCAAGCATCCTTTTTATCGGTAATCGTTACGACTGGCGCCTGAGCCCATGCATAAGTCGAAAAAAGGGTAAGTCCCAAAAAGACCCAAAAAAATAAGTGTTTAGATTTCACCCGGGGCATCAATTAATCTTAAATTTTATATGCTTGGTACAGCCATTCTTATCCTGGATGTAGAGATTGTATTCTCCCTTCCCTAAGTCGCTGATCTCGTTGTCTTTTACGTTAAGTCGATTGTTTTTCTCCTCACCTGCGAGGAGAAAACTCGTGTAGGAAGTATTCGTCTTTTTAAAGTTCATGACTATTTTTCCGTTCGACTGATTCTCAGTTGTATGAGTTATATCTAATTTAACTTCAATTTCTTCGCACGCAATAAGGAAATGACTCGTTTGAAGGGCAGTCTCCGGAATTATAATTCCCGCACTGCTGTTACCGGGCGCAAGGCTACCTGTTAAAAAAACTAACACTAAAGCAGTGGATTTTAGGTGGTTAGAATAGGTCATATAAAGTCACGAATCAAAGCAAGATAAAGCATTATTACGGGTCTTGCAAAAAATGTAGTAAGCCATTATTTGATGCAATTATGTAACTAAACTTCTATTTAAGCGGATTAAAAAAAACATTACGTCATCCGGGTAATGTTTACCCTAAAAAAATCAAATTTCTAATATCTCCTCTTCAATATCTCGCTTAAAATAAATGCTCTCTTAAAACTCGAAGGATTTCGTAATTCTTTCACATACTTATTCACAGGCCGTTCATTCTCAATTTCGTAGTGTTGAAAACCCTTGAGCTTCTCAAACTTCATATTGGTATCCTCCAGCTTTAAGGTATCCTCCAATGAAGGTCTTTTGAATGCCTCATTTTTTGCCCTTTCATAAGTTTCATAGATATCATCCTCCGCCCTGTAATCACGCTTTTTAGTTGGCTGGATTTCATCCTCCAAATCATCATCGTAATCCACATAAGCAGGCTGAGGCTTTGAAACGACTACCGGCTTAGGTGTTGTTACTGGCTTAGGGTTTTTTGCTGCCTGGATTTCGCGAAGTAAATCCTCAAATGAAATGGGCTTTGTCTCAGTTGGCTCCGAGTATGGCTCGTCAAAATTGCGTTGGTTGGGTTTTACTGACCCAGATTTTTTCTTACTTGCCCTCGCTATAAGCGTGACAACCACAATGATAAGCCAAATCCAAAACTGAATATCCATAGACTTAATCAAAGGTATCGAAATAATTCGAAAAACAGCGTTTTTGGTATTTATTTGAGATGGATAAAATGTGGATGAAATGGGTAGCTCCTATTTTCCAAATGCCAATCCTAAGGTTATCTTTGCCCTCTTATTTTTTCAACCACTAATTCTAAAGGGATTCATGCAGTTATCGAAGTTGGAGATCAAAGGGTTTAAAAGTTTTGCCGACAAAATAGTTATCAATTTTGACGAAGGGATTACGGGCATTGTTGGCCCCAATGGCTGCGGAAAGTCTAATGTAGTAGATTCTATTCGCTGGGTTTTAGGGGAGCAGAAAACCAGCGCTTTGCGATCTGAGAAGATGGAGAACATCATCTTCAATGGCACCAGCCAGCGCGCGCCACAACAAATGGCTGAGGTTTCGCTTACAATCAATAACACAAAAAATATTCTCCCTACGGAATATTCCCAAATCACTATTACGCGAAGGTTGTATCGCTCCGGTGAAAGTGAATATCTCCTCAATGGTGTCACCTGCCGGTTGAAAGACATTACCAATTTGTTTTTAGATACGGGTGTGGCTTCAAACAGCTATGCCATTATCGAGTTGGGAATGGTGGATGATATTTTGAACGACCGCGACAACTCGAGAAGGATGTTATTTGAAGAGGCTGCGGGTATCTCCAAGTTTAAGAAACGCAAGAAAGAAACCTTGCGGAAGCTGGAAGATACGGATGCTGACCTTGAGCGTGTTGAGGATTTGCTTTTCGAAATTGAAAAGAACATGAAGAGCCTTGAAAAACAGGCGAAGCAAACAGAGCAGTATTACAAAATAAAGGAAGACTATAAAGAGAAGAGCATTCAACTTGCCAAAGTTGTGGTGAACAAGCAGAAGGAAACTTTTGCTACCGTTCAAAAACAAGTTGAAAACGAAAGCGATCGCAAAACACAACTGACAGCAAGCGTTGCTGAAAAAGAAGCGTTGATTGAAAAATCAAAAGCTGACCTTTTGTTGAAAGAGAAAACGCTTTCAACACGTCAAAAATCAATTAATGATTTTGTTGCCCAGATCAGGCAGTACGAAAGCGAGAAACAAATAAAGAATGAACGATTGCGTTTTTTAAACGATCGCGTAACTAATCTTAAAGAGCAAATAGAACAGGATAAGAAGAGTAACGAACGTGCGCGCTTCAGTATTCAAAGTTTAGAAACCGAACGTGATTCAGCCAGCCAGGCATTAAAAGAGATAACGGATCATGTCAGTTCGCTCAAGGCGGATTACGAAACACAAAAGGCTACTACCTATACGCTTCAGGGCGAGTCGGATGCACTGCGCCAGGTGTATCGCGCCAAGCAGGAAGAATCTTTTCAACTGAATAAATCGTTGGAGATTCGCGAAATCCAGATTTCATCTTTCAAACAAGAACTGGAACGCACTACTTCCGACACCAGTCAGCAAAGTGCAAGTATTGCAGAGTTTGAAAAGAAAACGGTCATCCTTAAAGAAGAGATTGCTGAAAAGAATGCTTACCTCGAAAAACTAAGAAAAGAAGAAGAAGATATTCGTCAACGCATTTCATCGCTGGAAAAAACCATTGAGATGATTCGTGAAGAGATGACAGAGGCAGGTCGTAAATTAGATGCGCGCCAGAATGAATACCAGCTCACCAAATCATTGGTAGAAAATTTGGAGGGCTTCCCTGAAGCGATCAAGTTCTTGAAGAAAAATGTGGGCTGGACAAAAAATGCCCCGCTCCTTTCGGATATACTTTCCACCAGCGAGGAGTACCGGGTTGCCATTGAAAATTACTTAGAGCCATATCTCAATTATTATATTGTTGAACACGAAGCGGAAGCCTACGAAGCCATCAATATATTAAGTGACGCCAGCAAAGGGAAAGCAAACTTCTTTATCCTTGATTCGTTCGAGAAGTTCTCTTCCTCTCCTATTCAAATGTATCCGAATGCATTTCCGGCAACACAAATCATTGAGTTCGATCCGAAGTATAATAAGCTCATGTCCTTCATCCTGGACAAAGTGTATGTATATGAAGGCGATATAAAGACCATCCCTGCCGATGAAAACACATTCATCACCAAAAGCGGTAAGGTTACAAAACGCAGGTTCAGTTTATCGGGTGGATCGGTCGGATTGTTTGAAGGCAAAAAGATTGGCCGGGCCAAGAACATGGAGAAGCTCGACAAAGAAATTAAAGAGCTTACGCGAAAAGTAGAAGAAGTTCGTCATTCTTTAGTAGACAGGCAGCGCGAACTGGAACGCCTGCGCAACAATACACTCAAGCAACAAATTGATGAAGCGCAGAACGCCATCAAATTAGTGAACGATGAATACATTTCGGTAAGCACCAAGCAAGAGCAGTTCTCCACCATGCTCAGCAGTGCGGACTTGAGAAAAGAAGACATCATCGAAAAAATCGAAACGCTCAACCAGGAACTTAACGACCTGAAACCAAAAGCAGAACAAGCGCGCATCTTGCTAAGTGAGCAGGATGAAAGATTAAAAGTGATAACTGCTGAACTGAATGTTCAATCAGAATTATTAAGTCAAAAATCTTCTGCCTATAACGAACAAAACATTTTCTTCCATCAGCAGGAGAACCGGGTTAAGAGTGTTGAGCAGGAAATGCGCTTCAAGCAGGAGTCGATGGAGCAGAGCAGCGCCCGTATAGAAACCAATACGGTGGAGCAACGCAAAAATGAAGAAGAGGTTCGTACTATTATAGAGACTACTCAAAGCAATGATGAAGAGTTGATCGGTATGTACGCTCAGAAAGAAAATATGGAGAAAGACTTGAGTGAAGCCGAAAAAGAATACTACTCAGGCCGTGGTGAAATTGATCAGTTTGAAAAAGACTTACGCGACATTCAGCATCAACGTGAAAATATTGACACGTTGCTGATGGAGTTACAAGGCCAGTTGAATGATAGCAAGATGCAATTGAATTCTGTTAAAGAGAGACTCTCCGTTGAATTTAACATTGACCTGGATACCGTGCTTGGCCAGGCGACCCCTGAAGAAGCGGAACAATTAAGATTGTTTGATGAAGAGAAACTTCGTGCCGATGTAACTAAAATCCGGGAGAAGCTTGATAACATGGGACCGATCAACCCGATGGCGATGGAAGCGTACACCGAAATAAAGGAACGCAACGATTTCATCATCGCACAGAAGGATGATTTGCTAAAAGCAAAAGAAACGCTCTTCAGTACGATTAATGAAATTGAAGCAGTTGCCAGCGAAACCTTTATGGTGGCATTTACCCAGATCAAAGAACATTTTATTTCTGTGTTCCGCTCGCTGTTCAGCGAAGGTGATGATTGCGATCTCAAACTTGCCGATCCAACCAAACCGTTGGAATCTGAAATTGATATTATCGCGAAGCCGAAAGGCAAGCGTCCGTTAACCATCAATCAATTATCGGGTGGTGAAAAAACGCTTACTGCCACTGCGTTGCTTTTCTCCATGTATTTATTGAAGCCGGCACCGTTCTGTATTTTTGATGAGGTGGATGCCCCGTTGGATGATGCCAATATTGACAAGTTCAACAACATCATTCGCACGTTCAGTAAAGATTCGCAGTTTGTGATTGTAACGCATAACAAGCGCACCATGACAACGACTGATGTAATCTATGGTATTACCATGGTGGAGAAAGGAATCTCGCGCGTGGTTCCTGTAGATTTGAGAGAGTTAGCTTAGAAAGACCTGACTAAAACAAAAGGGTTATCAAGCAGGATTGATAACCCTTTTTTATAGACATTGGTTAAAGAGGACTAAAGTTTGACAGATTTTTTTGTTCTATTACTCTCATACGCTGCCTCAATCAATTTAATCACATCGCGCGATTCTTCCGGTTTAACAGCAAGGGGTTTTCCTTCCCTGATTACTTCATACAGGTTTTTATAAAACATCCTGTAATCGCCAGGAATGGTTTCGATGGTTGCCTCCACATGAAGTCCGTCAATCGTTGTGTTTAGTTTTCCCCATGCTTCCCGTGCATGTGTTCCCCATCCGGCACTGCCTGGAATTTTCTTCTCCTTTAATGCTTGCTCTTGTGGGTCCACACCGCTGCTCCCAATAAATGATCCTTCCGTTCCATGAACAATGTATCGGGGACCTTGTTCACGCACTAAGTAACTTGACTTTACAATAACGTTCAGTCCTTCATACTGAAGTCGTAAGTCATAAAAATCATCCACCTTTCCACTGGGGCGTTGAATACCCACACGGGCATCAATTTCTTTGGGCATTCCAAATAAAACCAACACCTGGTCGAGCATGTGCGAACCGAGGTTATATAAAATCCCGGTTCCCAATCCGGCTTCCTCTTTCCAGGTATTGGCCTCAATGTAATTTCGAAACCGATCGTAATGCGCTTCCAACTCTACCACTTTACCAACCCACTTGTTGGCCAGCACTTTTTGCAGGGTGAGAAAGTCCCCATCCCATCGCCTGTTTTGAAATACGGTCAGCGTCTTCTTTTGCTTTGCAGCCAGTGCAATCAATTCGTCCGCTTCTTTTACAGTTACCGTAAACGGTTTTTCCACCACTACATGCTTGCCCGCCAATAACGCTTTAGATGTATATGAAAAGTGAGACTCGTTTGGAGTGTTTATAATAATGAGTTCAACAGAAGGATCGCTGATCGCCTCATCCACTGACTTTACCACTCTGCAGGAAGGATAATGTTGCCTGGCGGTATTAGCGCTTCGTTGAACAATCGTGGAGAGAACAAAGCCCGGATTGGCGTGAATTAACGGGCCATGAAATACTTCGCCCGACATTCCATAGGACAGTAACGCTGTTTGAATAGGTCTGATCTCCATCTTATTTCCGTTTGTTCAAAAATAGAGAATAGGTTTTATTTTAGGGTTATCCGAATATTCGGATTTAACTTAAAATATGAAGTAAATTCACAAATAAAACGGTTGATCTATGAAGACGAAGGAAGAATTCCATGACCTGATTGATAGAATTGAAGATGAAGAGGTTTTAAGAGGTTATTTTAAGTTGATTAAAACGCTCAACAATAATCAAACAGGTAAATTATGGGACGGTTTAAGTTCCGAAGAAAAGAATGAGCTTCTGCTTTCTTTCGATGAGAGCTTTGATTCCACAAATTTAATAAGCCATGAAGATGTTAAAAATCAACATGAAAAATGGATGGAAAAATAGCATGGCATCATTAACGGTAAAGAAATAATACTTTTGAATTTCTTTGATACGCGGTCAAATAAGAAAAAGTAGCTTCTGAAATAGAGCTATTACATCTTTACAACCTTACCTGTAACAGGAGCCGTGTTACCCGAATTAGCTCTATAATAATATACGCCCGCTGCAAATCCTTCAGCGGGAATGGTGAGTTGATATGTACCCGGATGATCCCGGCTTTCCCCTGCGGCAGTAACAGACTTACCCATTACATCAAATAATTCAACGGTAAACCTTCCGGGATGTGTGAGTGTGTACTCTATTGTAATGTCTTGTTCAAAAGGATTTGGAAATGCTGATACCGTAAAATCAGAAACACTCTCTTCTGTACCGGTAATTACCTTTGGCATATTGGCATCCATCCAATTTAACCGGTTAGTAACCCAGGTTTTTAGCCAGTTCACTTCATCCTGAAAAGAAGAGCCCACATAATAATTTGGCCAAACATAACTACCCAACACAGGCCAGCGTTGAAAATTTCTTTGCTGCGATTCTGCATTTAACACCGTATACACCGAATCGATGTAGCTGGTAATTTTTGAGGTTTGAAATTTACCGGCCCGTAGCTCTGCCCAACGTGCCGCCATCTTACTTCTGTAACCTGCATCCTGGTTAAGTCGGTTCCACCAGAACGGGATCAGCCAAAAATCACCATTGCAAATGGTGTTAAAGTTTGTTACCCAGCCTTCCGGATTTCCTTTGGTGCAATAATCGGCATTGCCAAAGCCAAGGTTAAAATCCCAGATAGGCCCCATACTCAATTTACCACCATCCGAATCCCTTTGCTTATATAAATAGGTACTCAACCGATATCCATCTACATTTTTACTTATTTCATTGGCGATAGAAAAATCGATGAACGAGTTAACGTCAATATACTTTGTATAGCCTGTCACAGGATCATTAAAGGTTGTGCTGCTCAACGCTCCTTCAAAATTTGCCATGAAGTCCCTTATATAATTTTTTTGTTGACTGGCAATATTGGCAGCTTTCGGATAATCGTACAGGAAAAAAACAGTTTGCGTTCCGTTTCTATTGGGTGGCGGAAATTGCGAAGCCCAACCGCCATTGTCATTACCGGTCTGTTTATCAATCTTAATGATATACCCACCCGTAAGGTCATTTCCCGAGATTTCATCAGGGTCAAGTTTGTTAATATCAACCCGGTTTTTATCACGCTTTATCTTTTCGATCAGCACATAAATTCCCTGGTACTGGTCGTTCAAAACAACTTCGCAATAACGGGTGCGCGGTGCATACCGTCCTAAATCGCGGCCAAGCTTATAAGCCAGCACATCGCGCATTAAGCTTTTGTCATTATAAGGTGCAAAGAGTACCCAGTCTTCCTCGGCCGGCATTCCCAAAAGCGGTGCGCTGATCCCCTCCCCCGCAGCATCGCGCAATTCAACACCATATTGCTTCTTTGGAAACATCTGTGAGGATGAACCGCGAATCTCTATCCCGATTTTTCCATCATAATTATTGAAGGGGTCTGTCACATTATTACGCACACCCGGGCCATTGTCAATAATACCCATCGATGCCGTTATCTTGGGTTCATCTGCAATAGTTTGACCCGAGGTGTTGATGACTATGATCGGCAAATTTGACGAGGTAAAAGAAGATTGCGCCTTCGAAATTTCAAAGCGAAAAAGAATGCAAAAGAGTATTGCTGCCAGGCTAATCTTACTTCGTACCGAAAGTTTCATGGCTCAAAGATCGGTAAAAGAGTTTTAATAAAATACCCGTGGCATAATTACCTATTACTTTTTGTTGAAATTATAACAAAAGAATCAGAAGCAAAATAATGATGATAATTGCACCCACTGAAATGTAAACACCTCCGTGAGCCATCGTTTTCATTTCTTTTTCAATAGCATTAACTTCTTTGCGTAAAGCCTTCCTTTCCGATCTTGACATAGCTTTAACGTCCATCACTTTTATTTCGTTGAGCCTGGTTTCCAATTCAGTCATACGAACTGAAATTGATTCAGTTGGCACATCTCTCAGCACAGGATCAGTGTCTGCTGAAAATCCAGGAATGGAAAGGAACATAAAAAGAGTAATTACAAATAAAATTCGTGGGGAATTCATAGTCTTTATTGATTTTGTTTCTGTCTATCTCACAAAAGAGATGCCGCCTAATTCAAGGTTCGTTTTAGCATTTTTGCACGGTTATAAGATTGTACCCTTAATTAAGTGTGAACTTAATTGCCCAAACAGAGCAACTTATTTCCCTGCTAAATTTTTACATTTGTTCGATATGAAAAAAGAAACTACTTCCCTCCTTTCAATACTACTTATGCTTAGTATTGTTCTAACCTCCTGCAATCCTGAAAGAAAATATACCGGTTGGGGAGTT
>CAZNRJ010000082.1:9673-12449 GCA_964574945.1 uncultured Ohtaekwangia sp.
GGTGGGAACGAAGGTCTTAAGTATTCTTCCCTTACCCAGATTAATACTGCCAATGTTAACCAATTGCAAGTTGCATGGACGTATCACACAGGTGATGCAGATACGGTACATCACTCACAGATACAATGCAACCCGATTATGGTGGATGGTGTGCTTTACGGTGTAAGTCCTCAAATGAAATTGTTTGCTGTTGATGCTGCTACCGGAACTCAACAATGGGTGTTTGACGTGAATGCAAAAACCGAATTTGATTCCAATCGCTCGGCTTTCCACAATATGATCAACAGTCGCGGAGTGGCATACTGGAGCGATGGCGCAACCGATAAGCGGATTTTTTTTACGGCAGGTTCCAACACGTTTGCCATTGATGCCACAACCGGAAAACCCATTCCATCTTTTGGAGATAATGGTTCTATTGATTTACATGAAAACCTGGGACGCGATGTAAGCGATTTATTTGTTGTGAACACGTCCCCGGGCACTGTATATAAAAATCTATTAATACTCGGCACTCGCGTGGACGAAGCTCCTCCGGCAGCGCCCGGACACATTAGGGCGTATGATGTAATTACCGGAAAGTTACAATGGATCTTCCACACCATTCCACACCCCGGTGAAGAAGGTTTTGAAACCTGGGAAGATAAGGAGGCGTGGAAGCGCCAATACCTGGAGCGGATTTTCATTGGATGAAGAACGAGGAATTCTGTTTGCCCCCACCGGTTCGGCTTCTTACGATTTTTATGGCGGCAAGCGCAAAGGCGCCAACCTGTATGCGAATTGCTTGTTGGCATTAGATGCTGCTACAGGCAAACGAATCTGGCATTTTCAATTTATGCATCACGATTTATGGGATAAAGATCTCCCCACTCCACCCGCACTGATAACCGTAACACAACATGGAAAAAAAATTGATGCCGTTGCGCAGACTACCAAAAACGGAATGGTGTATGCATTCGAGCGCGAAACCGGAAAACCGATTTTTGATATTGAAGAAATAAGCGTGCCGACAGAAACTGATCTTGACGGGGAAAGCGTTTGGCCTACACAACCCATTCCAACTTTACCAAAACCCTTTGTAAGACAAACACTTACCGAAAATGATATTAATCCATATTTGGACTCAAGCGAACGAGCAGAGATCAAAGCAAAAATGAAAGGCTATCGGTATGGGAATATGTTTCTTCCGCCAGGCAAAATTCCTTCCCTTGTTTTCCCCGGTTATGATGGCGGAGCCGAATGGGGTGGCCCCGCCTTCGATCCACAAACGGAAATTCTTTATGTGAACGCCAATGAGATGGCGTGGGTGATGAAGATGAATGAGAATAAAATTCCAGCTCCCAAAAAAGAATCCTTGTTAGAAGCCGGTCAACGATTATACACTCAACACTGTTTGGCATGCCATGGTGCCGATAGAAAAGGAACCGGAAACAATCCTACCCTTGTCAATATGCATTCAAAATACAATTCCCGGGAATTTTTTGAACTGCTTAATAGCGGCCGCAGAATGATGCCTGCATTTAAACAACTCGCTGATGAAGAAAAGAATGCAATCACTTCTTTCGTCCTTGATCTTAGATCTGAGCAGAAAAAGGAATTCACAGTTCCGGCAAAACCATTTGACTCGGTCAATTATATGCCCTATAAAATTTCGGGATACAATAAATTTTTAAGCAAGGAAGGATATCCTGCTATTAGTCCGCCCTGGGGAACATTGAACGCAATTAATATGAGCACAGGTGAATTGGTCTGGAAAACAACGCTGGGGGAATATCCGGAATTAAAAGCGAAAGGTATTCCCCCAACGGGAACAGAAAACTATGGCGGCCCTGTAGTAACGGCAGGCGGGCTTGTCTTTATTGCCGCTTCGCGCGATAATAAGTTTCGTGCATTTGACAAGGCTACCGGGAAAGTACATTGGGAATATACATTGCCTGCTTCAGGGTTTGCGTCACCAGCCATATACGAATGGAAGGGAAAGCAGTATGTGGTAATTGCGTGTGGCGGAGGGAAACTAAATACAAAAAGCGGGGATACTTATCTCGCTTTTGCGCTACCTGATTGATAATTAATTTTCTGATCCTAAACAGTGGATTGAATCCCCGGCCTTCTTATAGTTAACTATGATCATGATAATACTATTTACAAAAAAACTGATCATCATAACTTTAAAATAATCAGTTTGATAATGTTCATAAATCATAAACACCATACCGGCATAAAATATTACAATGCCCAGCAAGGATTCAGTCCAATGATTTCCCCGGCTTGATAACAATCGGGGTACCTGAAGAGCCAGGATCGGGATAACAAGAAACCAGAATATAAATAGTGTGGCCAGGTTCCAGCCGACCGTCAATCCTATAAGGGCGAGCAAAACTCCCAGTATCACGGGAATACTTACAATCCTTAACATCTTGCTCATAGAAATTTTCATTTTTAATATAAGTCATCTCAAAAATACTCCAAGAGTATCTGTTATACCGGAATTTATTCCGGTATCTCGTTTTTTTGCACGGATTCCGAGATCGCGGATCGTTGTCCGCGATGACAAAGTATTTTTGAGATGATTTCTAGTAATCTGGAAATGATTTTAGAACAAGTTATTGTATTTTTACCACCATTGAAAATAAGTCCCTATTAGCCACGTCTAACCCCAGTCTCTTAAGTTTTTTTGTCCTAACCCGTGGCCCTTCCCCCTATGATTAGAATTTTATCACTGATCCTGTTTACAGGGATATCTATTAATTTATCCGCTCAGGTAACACACTCCGAAAAA